>JBFHFW010000007.1:0-16881 GCA_041583395.1 Alphaproteobacteria bacterium | reverse complement strand
CTCTTCTTTCTCTTTCTTCCGGACAAAGGTTCGGGGTGCGAGGAACTCTCGATCGTGCTAGTGAACCATAATGTCAGGGAATATGAAAGCGTTTGTACATCATTAATTTATGAAAGGAAAGAAAAAATTTATATTACGCAAGAATTGTAATTCACGGTATAGTGTTGTGCACAAGGAGCCCTTCATGAACACAAATGATCTCGATCCACGTAAGCACACCAACAAAATCCTCAATCGTGAAGTCTTTTACAAGGGTAAGAATATTATCCAGCAAGGTGAGGAAGCTCTGCGTGCCTATTACATCGAGGAGGGTCGCGTTGAAGTTCTTGTCCGTGATGCAACAGGCATGCATGAAGTCAAAATTGGTGAGCTTGGTGCAGGCGAAATATTCGGAGAAATGGCACTGATTAATGATGAACCGCGTAATGCCACTGTGCGCGCCCTTGAGGATTGCACCCTGAGCGTCATTTCCCATGCCGACATGGAAAAGAAAATCGCACAAATCCCAGATCCCGCCATGCGGGCGCTCATCCATCTACTGACCAAGCGCTTGAAAAAAAGCACCACAGATCAAGTCAAACAGCACAGCAAAATGGCTGACCTTCAGGATCGGATGGCCGGTATCATGCAAAGCGCTACATTCGGCATCAACAATGAAAAGCGCGATGCCTTCCGGGAAGAGGTCGAACCGCTTTTGGATAAAATCCAGATCTTGCTTGATAACTATCGCTCATAAAGCACAAGAACGACCGCATTAACCCAAATATAACCTTTCACCTGTACTATTTTCCTTAACGTTTAAAACGATAGGGGAATTAAATAATGAGTGATGCCTATGATGATTTATTCAGACGGCTCAATGATGCACCGCTTGATACGGACGTTTTAGGAAAAGCAGATCATTCAGCATCAGATAAGGCAAAGCATTTGCTTATCGCCTGTGCGCGGATCTTTAATGTCTGCTCTGGGTGTGGGACGGATCACGATCTGCCTGCCCCTGATGAACAGACACCTGTTGAAGAAAATATCGTCATAAGCGGTAACAGCCTGACAGCTCTGAACGCTTCTTTAGCCGAAGTCTCGGCTCATTTTGATCAAGAAACAAATACACTCACAGTTAAGCCATCGCCGCCCGGTCTATTTTAAAGGCATAAACGCTCCTTTTGATATGCACGCTCCCCCCCCTAACGAGACTACTCCACCGTCACAGACTTCGCCAGATTGCGTGGCTGATCAACATCGGTGCCTTTAAGGACGGCCACGTGATAAGACAGCAGCTGCACGGGCAAGGCATAAAGGATTGGGGCAACAAAGGGATGCACATCACCCAATGTAATTGACCATGTGACCTGATCCTTGAGCGCTTCGGCACCCGCCGCATCAGAGATCAAAAAGACTTTCCCGCCACGTGTAACGGCCTCGGAAATATTGCTGGCGGTTTTTTCAAACAAAACATCATTAGACGGTGCAACAACCACAATCGGCACGCTATCATCAATCAGGGCAATGGGGCCGTGCTTCATCTCGCCCGCAGCATAGCCCTCGGCGTGAATATAGGAAATTTCCTTGAGCTTGAGCGCCCCTTCGAGTGCAATCGGATACATCGATCCGCGCCCAAGATAAAGGACATCACGCGCTTTGGCGACATCTTTGGCGATGTGTTTGATGGCCTCGTCATGCTGCAAAATATCAACGGCCATTTTCGGTACGGCGCGCAAGGCTTCGGCCATTTCATGTACCTGATCAGGCACTTGCAGCAGACCTTTTGCACGCGCACTCGCCAGCGCCATACAAGCCAATGTAGTGATCTGCGTTGTGAAGGCCTTGGTCGAGGCCACACCGATCTCGGGCCCTGCCAAAGTATGGATGACAAAATCGCTCTCACGCTCGATCGTGCTTTCGATAGTATTAACGACCGAGAGGATTTTTTGCCCCTGCCGCTTGCAGTAACGTAAAGCCTCGAGCGTATCGAGTGTCTCGCCCGATTGCGAAATAAAGAGCGCCAGACCGCCCTCCGGCATGGGCGCTTCGCGGTAGCGGAACTCGGACGCCACATCGATCTCGCACGGGATACGGGCAATTTGCTCGAACCAGTATTTCGCCACCATGCACGCATAATAAGCCGTCCCACATGCAATCAGCGTGAGGCGCGGTGCGGCTGTCAAAGCCTCTAAAATATCATCGGGGATATTGATCCGCCCCGTTGAAGGATGCACGAATGAGCCCAGCGTATCGCCGATCACGGCAGGCTGCTCATAGATTTCTTTGAGCATAAAGTGATCATATTGACCCTTGCCGGTGGTTGCGCCACTTTGCGCGGTTGTGCGGATTTCGCGCTTAACTGGCTGGTTGTCATTCACGTAGATTTCGGCACTTTGGCGGGTCATATAGACACGGTCACCATCTTCCAAAAAACAGATTTTCTTGGTCAGGGGTGCGAGCGCATAAGAATCAGAGGCCATATACATCTCGCCCTCGCCATAACCCACCGCCAGCGGCGTGCCACAGCGCGTGCCGATCATCAGATTATCCTCGCCGGCAAAGATCAGCACAACGGCGTACGCACCCTCAAGCCGATCAAAAGTTGCATTGGCAGCCTCACGCGGGCTCATGCCTTGGGTCAGATAATATGTGACCAGATGCACGATCACTTCGGTATCGGTTTCGGTTTCAAAACGCACCTGACTTTGCTCCAGCTCGGCCTTAAGGCTCGCATAGTTCTCGATAATGCCGTTATGAACGACGGCAACTTTGTCGGTGAGATGCGGGTGCGCATTGCGCTCGACCGGCAGGCCGTGCGTCGCCCAGCGCGTGTGGCCAATGCCCGCCGTGCCGCTTAGGGGCTCGGTCTGCAGGCGTTCTTCCAGCGCGACCAGCTTGCCTTTGGCGCGGCGGCGGTCAATGGAACCATTATCCTGCAATGTTGCAATCCCGGCTGAATCATAGCCCCGATATTCCAGACGCTTCAGCCCCTCAATCAGTAGAGGAGCCGCATCTTTTTCGCTTAATATTCCAATAATTCCACACATAAAGCAAAATCTAACCGAGCATCATCCAAAAGTCTAATAACACTGTGTTACAATGTGTTTCAGCCTGCTTTTTTGGATTTTGTTTTTCCTATTTTCTTGAGTAAAAGCGCCTTGCGTTTGCGGTATTCGGCGGCCCAGCCTTCACGGATTTCCGCTACATCGCGCGCGATAGAGAGCGCATCGGCGGGCACATCTTCGGTAATGGTTGATCCCGCAGCAACGAACGCCCCGTCATCAATGGCCAAAGGTGCGACCAAATTCACATTCGATCCAATCAAAACATTTTTCCCGATAATGGTTTTATGCTTTTGGAAGCCATCATAATTGACCGTAATCGCACCGGCGGAAAAATTTACATCCTCGCCCATTTCACAATCGCCAACATAGGATAAGTGATTGATTTTCGAGCCTTTGCCGATTGTCGATTTTTTAACCTCAACAAAATTCCCGAGACGTACATTATCTTTGAGCACCGTATCGGGGCGCAGCCTTGCATAAGGCCCCATTTCAACATCCTTGCCTACCGTTGCGCCTTCAAGATGGGAAAAGGCCTTGATATGCGTACCGCTTGCAACTTTAACGCCTGCGCCGAATACCACATGGGGCTCGATCACAACATCGGGCGCGATCTCGGTGTCATAGCTGAAAAAGACAGTTTCAGGCGCAATCAAAGTTGTACCACCTGCCAGCACTTCGGCACGCAGGCGATCTTGCACGATCCCCTCCAGCGCTGCTAAATCCCCGCGGGAATTACAGCCGCGCAACTCATCGGCATCTTCGGCAATGGCTATGCGCGCCACAGCGCCTTCATGCCCTGCAATAGCTGGAAGGTCAGTGATATAATACTCGCCCTGTGCATTGTCATTGCCAACTTTTTTCAACCAGCCTTCAATCCGCGCACCCTCCAGACAAAATGCCCCGCTATTGACCAGCGTGATATGTTTTTGCTTAACAGTGGCATCTTTTTCTTCGACAATTTTCTTGAGTGTCTCGTCCTTGTTCAGCACCAAACGCCCATAACCTGTGGGATTTTGAAGCTCCATGCCCAATACAGACATGGCTGTCAGCATATCGAAAGACTTCGTTGCAATCAGCATTTGCAGTGTTTCCACCCGCACCAATGGCATATCACCCAGCAACACCAGAACATCGCCCTCGAACCCTTTGAGCTTGGGCAGCGCACATTTCAGCGCACCTGCTGTGCCATTGCGCTCTTTTTGGATAACCGTCTCATGCGGCGCGACCGCTTTTTTCAGCGCGGGCATATCGGGGCCAATCACAATAATTGTTTTTTCGGGGTTGAGCTGGTCGGTGGTACGCAAAAGCCAGTTGATCATCGGCAAACCGGCAAGCTTATGCATGACTTTGGGTTGGGCAGATTTCATCCGCGTGCCAAAGCCAGCGGCGAGAATAACAACAGCGAGAGGTCTTTGTGTGCTCATGCGCGCAGTTTATGGCGTGATCAGCGGAATATCAAATCTTTTTTCCTGCTCCGGGATAACCTACGTTACTGCTGTGACCGGGGATCTCTTCATTTTTCTGACATGCCGCCTTTTGCAGAGGAGAAAGCTCATCCCTTGCATAGCATGAACGGCTGGCCAAGGCCTCTTGTTCTGCTTGTGCCGCTGCGACACGGGCTTCCTCTACTCTTTCTTCAGGGGTTTTATAGTTCGGGAATGTCTTTTTAAGATTTTCCGCTGTGAAGTCTGAAGGCTTGTGCACTTTTTGCAGCTCTTTAGGTGTTTGTGCAATCGCTTTTGTTACTGCCGGATCACAGTTTTTATCGTCTGCAATCATGCGGATTTGCATCTTACCGCAATCTTCGAACACGCGTACTCTGTATTGTCCATCACCATTGAGTGAAATATATAAAGCAATACCGGCTTTAGGATCGAACTTATCACCCAGCGTTTCTTTTGCCGCATCATAGGCCAGTGCCATGTGGTCATGTGCTTCTGTTTTGTCAAAGAATGGCACCTCATCCAGCATATTCACAAATGCCGGATTTTCGCTGAGATATTCTGTGAAGTCACGGCGCACCCATTTTTTGGTCAAGCCCTGCACATCATCGGCATCATCAGCTAAAACAGTAATGCTCAAGCGACCATCAGGATACATATCCAAGACGCCATTGCGGCCTGCGTTCTCGGCGCGACCAATTTCAAGCTGCCAGTGCTCGTCTTTTTCTCTCCAATCCATAACCGCGATACCGTCTGTCATCTCGACAGTATTGACCGCCGTCGCACCGCTTCCGTTCACCTGAACCTTGTCCTTCATATATTGAGGAACATGGAAGTGGATTGGCTCTTTGGTTGATTGAGCTTTTTCCCAGATTACCGCGCCGTAATGCTCGGCCACGCCATTGAATTTTTGCTTGCATGTATCGCCGGAGACAACATTGTCATTTTGTGCTGCCGGCGCATCATTTTGAACCACCGGCACAGGGGCTTTTTCAATAACAGGCTGCGTTGCTTCGGTATATTCAGACAATGCATTGATCGTGTCCTTACAAGGCTTACCGGTTATATCCAGCGCTTTGCCATCCAGCCCTTTTGCACCACCAATATTCATAGCAACTTGTGCCGCTTTGATATCCTCGCGATCCATCGGTTTTTTCTCAAAGGCACCAAGAACACCAAGAACGACAGTCTTTTGGAAATCAGGATCGGTGTATAGACGATATTTCAGCTCATTATGCACCCGATCAATACTTGAATTATCCGGCAGATCTTTTTGTGTCGCCGCATAGGCTTTTATAGCCTTCGCCGTTTCAGGCGTAACAATACCGTCAATCGGTCCATTATATTGCCCGATTAAACGTAACAAAGCCTGTGTCTCCAAAACCTTGTTATCGCATGGCGCCGAATCTGCCTCTGCCGAAGAAGTCTGGTCATTTGTAGTTGAGTCTGAACTAACAACCGTTGCATCAGGCTTCTTCTTGCTGCTGGCTTCAGCTTTGGCAGCCTCTCTTTGGCGTTGCTCTTCTTCCATTTTCTTGCGCGTTTCTTCTTCCTGCGCTTTTTTCTCAGCTGCTACGATTTCCGGATTATTCTTCTCGAAAACCATTCTATCAATAATCGCTTTTTGCTCCTCGGCACTTTTCAAAAGCCACTGTTCAATAAATGTTTCACGCTCGACTTCTGGCACTTTTGAGTAGGCAGCAACAGTTTTAGCCACTGCAAGCATGTCCGCATCTTTGTACGCTTTCATGAAATCGCCGACTTCATCAGCATCCGCCTCCAGGCGTGTTTCACTATCGTCTGGTAAAGCAGCAATTGCATCATACATGCTCATCATATAAAGCGCTCTTTCCAAAGATCCTGACTTCGTCATGATGATGACCTGATTACGCACGGATTCCATTTCTCTACGATCCAATGTACCATCTGAACCCAATGTTGTGTTTTTCGCCTTTTGATGCAACACATGCTGGATATCACGGTTCATTTCACGACGATATTCGTAATCATTATCATACAAGGCCTGCTGCGCCAGACGTGCGGCCTCTGTGATCAAGCGTGTGCCGTTAATGGCCTTTTGAATGACTTCGATATCATGACCATCTTCTAAAAGCTGCTCAACAACTTCTTTTGTAATCTCAGGGTCACGCACTGCAACACCAAAAGATACAATGCGTTCATCACCATTAGGACCGTGCAGCTTTACCGTATCCGGGATCACTGCATTATTGGCTTTGTTAATGTTTGCAATGACCTCATTATAAGTGCCGATAATATTCTCCATGCTATAGCGCGCTTTCATCTGCGCCAGCTCACGCTTGGAGAACTCTTCCTCACCGAAAACAATATTGCTCATGAAATCCGGGCTTAGAACCATCGCTAGCGCACGATCCATCCCTGATGCTTTACGGATGCCGTCCATTGCATTTTCAGTGATTGCCTCTCCACCAAACAGTGTAATATCAAAGCCAGACTGGGCAATATGCGCACCATATTCAGCTGCCAATGCCGCAGATGTCGTGCCCGAAATTAAACCTGCTTGTTGTGCGGCATATACCTTCTCACCCAATCCTGAAACTTCATAAGTTGCGATACCTGCACCAATCAAGGGCAAAGCACGACCACCAACGCGTAAAATCTTTCCTGCACCGTTCCAAAGCCCTCTTGGTGCATCAAGCAATAGATTCCCGAACTTCGCCGTACCAGTACCAACATTATTTGCAACGCGGATCAGCTTGCCCTTTTTGGTCAGATCGTTCCACGCTGTTTTTGTTGTCGCGGAATGTCTTGTCGCACCGTCTGTTGGTCTGGCTTCAACCTGCAGGTCATCCAAACGCTTTTGCGCGCTCTCAACATCTTTCGCAGCTTGGGCAGCTACACGCTCGGCTTCTGTAATTTGTTCCGGCGTTGCTGCTGCTCGTGTTGATGTCGGCGCCGGAGCTGGCTTACCCAAATCAAATTTCGCATCTTTTACAGCACGATTAGCCAGCTTCACCTCGTTTGATGATTCCTGTATCGCTCTCTCGGCCGTTGCAAGGCGTTCTTGTGCAGCGGCACGTGCCTCGGCGGATACTGGATTGCCTCTGGCTATTTCAATCTGGGATTCTAGCAATGCAACTTGTTCTGTCCATTTTGTGACACCCCTTTGCGCGCTCGCTAATTTCTTTTCTAGCGCTGCCCGTACTTCAGCTTTTGGCTGTACATTCTTTGCCTGTGACGCTCTGTGTCTTTCGATTTGCGTATCAAAATTATTCAGGTTTCTATTCGCATTTCCTAGTCTTGTATTCGCAGACTTCGCGTTACGCTGTGCGCTTTTGAGATCAGCTTCAAGCTCATCAATATTTACCACGGGCCCTTTTGTTGCCTCAACCCCTGCTTTGGCAAGTTCGAGCTCCTTTTGGGCATGCATGTTATAAAAACGTGCATTTTTTAAACGCTCTTGTGCCTCTCTTAATTTGATCTGGCGTTCTTCAAGGGGTTTAGGTTCCGGTGTGGATGGCTTGTCTGCTGCATCCTTTAAACTCACCAGATTTTCCTGCGCCACGCGGTTTCTCGCTTTCGCAGCATCCAAATCTGTCGCAGCATTTCTAATTTCAGCGGGATAATCAGGTGTATAATTTGCACGCGCCTGCGCCAGCTCTTTTTGTGCAGCAACATTTGCAAAATGTGCTTCTCTGTGTGCCTGTCGCGCTGCTCTTAAACGATCTGCGTGTTCTTTACGTGCTGCCTGAGCGGCTTCAACTGCCTCCTCACCGGCATCTGCCGCAGCTTTTGGTGGACGTGGCTCGTTCTTCAGCTCTTCAAGTTTTGCCTTTTCCTGCTCCAGCTTTGTTTTGGCGTCTTGCGCTTTAGCGCGTGCATCTTCAAAACGATATCTAGCATCAGCTTGCCCCATTTTAGGAGCCTCATCAAATGTCACCGCCTTTGGGTTGTTAACATCTGCGATAGCTGTGTTAACTTTTGCCTGTGCATTCGTGAAATATGCTTTTCTGGTCTCCAGATCACTCAGTGTATTCTGTGCTTTGATATAGGGCTCTCTGGCTCTCTCAAACTCTACAACAGCATTTCTAAGATCACGCTCATGCAGGTTTAGCTTTGTTTGGGCGTTAGCCTGCGATGCATTAAGATTTTTGATATCTATTTTAATATCTGTGATTTCTTTGCGCAGGGCCTTTTTATCCGCACCTTTTTTCTCCAGACCTTTTTGTCTTTGCTCAAGATCAGCTTCAAGATCTTTGATCTCTGCAGCTCTGGCTTCCATATCCGCCAGAATTGCCTGACGCTCGGGAGCTTCCGCTAAATTTCTGGCATAATTTTCGGCCTCTGTGATTGCCTTTTCACCCGCAGCAACCAACTTTTGTTCTGCTGCAATCGCTTTATTCAGGCCACTAAGTGCTTCATTAATAGCTGTTTGGGCAGCCTTACCTTTTCTAACGTACTTCCCGTTTAATTTACCGTTTGCATCAGCCAACTTTGCTGAGACTTCATTCATCTCCTGCAAGGCATTCTCTGCAGCTTGACCTGATTTATTTGCTTTTGCAACAGCCGGACGTTCTGCATAACCTGCTTTGCGTTCTGCGTCCGACGCAGCACGTGAGGCATTATGATCAACCCCGGGGTGCCAAAATACTGTATCCCCTAATTTTCGACTTGCAGCACGTGCGCCATCTACGACTAAACTTGGTCTAGTGCCTGTTAATTTAGCCTTGATCACCGATGGGCTTTTGTAGGCCATACCGGGGACTTGATTATAGATATGCATCGGGTCATATCTAAGCGTCAGCTGTTCATCCATGTTATGATTTTCGAGATCCGCCACAGCAACAAAACGTGCTTCGAAAATACGCTTTGCCTCTGTTAAAAATTCACCGCTGTTCATATCGGCAAGCGCTTTAGGATATTTCCCTGCAAGATGCGCATTATAAAAAGACTGCATTCCCACTTGTAAACTCGGAGATATCTCTTTATCTGTCGCATTAAATGTGTTGCTTAATGTTGTCTCTTTATTCAAAAGACCCATCAGCGTCAGCACATAAATTGCATCTTCTTGATTTGTATCAAGCGATTGTCCTTTCGGCATTTCACGGCTAATTGCCGCCACATTCACGTCAATTCGAAGAGAATTCAGGATTTTACCATTATTTTCCAAAGCCTCTTTAACGTCATCGTGCAAACGATCCACGATGCCAACTGCGCCATGTTCTAAAAGCGCTGTTTCAATTTTATCTGTTGTTCGTTGATCCAGAATACCGGTGATGTCACCCTGCGGAATTAAAAGCAATTCTTGTAGGGATCTGATTTTATCATCACTCCACGGCGTATCATCTGTTAGTAAATCCAAAGCATTCAAGACACCTGCTGTCATATCTTCCTGAAAACGCTCGGCTTGTTTTTCTGCAGCAACTTTCTCTACTTTTCCTAAGTCATAACCATGATCGATCAAGGTAATTTTAATAACATCATTGAATTGCTCTACCAACTCTGACGCACCATCAAGTATAAAAACATAATTTACAATTCTATCTGCAACGTCCTGATCCAAGTCGCCATCTTCTGACAACTCCAGTCCTTTGCGCAAGGCTTTTGTTTTGTCTGCATTCCACTCCGCAAGATCCGTAAGCATCTCCGGTATTGTTAATGGTGCTGACTGTTTTTTTTCATCTTGTGTGGCCATTGTTTTCTGCCCTTTAATTCCCTAAATTTCGGCCTTACGGCTCTCTTAATTCACCCCCACTCTATAGGTGAAAAGTTAATTTTTTATGAAACTGGGAATCAAAACATGAGGAACTGAGTCTAAACCGCTCATTTCCTAGGTTTTTTAATAAAAATAAACTTATTTATTATGCAAAATTTGTGTTAAATGCATAAACATTGTGCCATGATCGGTCTTGATTTTTACTTTTACAGGGACGGCGGGTTGCCCTTCTATGACAGATGCGGTCCAAACGGTGGGCATGGTGCCTTTATCGCGGCCTTGCTCTTGTATCGACATCCAACCACGCGGCTTTTCGCTCCATTTTCCAGCCACAGGCTGCACCTCGACCGTGCACATCGCGGCTTCGCCCTCATAAATATTATATTTGGAAGCCTGTAAGGTGTCTTGTCCTCCGGGTGAAAAAATCTGCTTAAAGCGGCGCTTACCATCGAAAATTTCGGCTTCTCCGGCGCATTGCTTGCCGTTTCCGACTTGATTAAAGACACTCAGTGTTGCGGTCAGGACATCAATTGTATCATCCGAAAGGACAGGATCGACTTCTCTTTTACCACGGTCACTATACTCGTCAGTCACAAAATAGCCGACAAAATCACCGTTTTTGGCAAATTCATATTCCAGAATTTCTTCTTCGCCGCGCCATGTGGTGGTAGATTTATGCAGCTTCGGGCTCAGTGCGCCGCCCTCATTCACCCAGCCATGGCTCTCGAACGTGCCTTTCCATGGCACCAGTTTGCCCAATATTCCCTTGGTATAAGCACTAAAAGCGATGTTATAGCGCTCTTTCTCCATATCAATATCCATCATGGCCTCAACCACGCGTACTCCGCCTGCATAGACATCATAAACCAGCGTTTGTTTTTGGGCGTGCGCGGGGCTACCCATGATCAAAAACGTGCAAACGCTATATATAAAGACCAGGTAATGTCTCAAGAGCACCTCCCATTCCTTGTTTAAAGGTTTTCACACCGTTGGCGCTTTCATCATTCACACCGCCGAGGTCAAAGTCCATGATACCTTGTTCTTTCAAATATTGATATGCCTGCCACAGCAAAAACGGATGTGCAGCATTTTTGCGCCCTTCTTCCGATGTCCAACCAATCTGGTATGTGGCGCTTTGGCCGTGGCATAAGATCATTATCGCAGCGATTGGTTTACGATCCTTTAAAACCCGTGCAATAAGCATTTTACCTTGTGGTGCATGGGTTTTCGCCAATGCACGGATGACTTGGGATGAGGCGCCCTCGTAATTTTTGTGCTTTTGATCAATTTCGTAGTGTTTCAGCAGCCATGGCAGATGCTTGCCTTCACTATCCCATTCAGCGCTTAGTTCCGCTTTTTCGGCTTTGCGGATGGCACCCCGCTGTCGGGAGTGGATATTGGCGAATATCTCTTCTTCATCAGGCCTAAGATCAACCCAGATCGTTTCATAATTTTTGCCTGTGGTGGGTTTAAAGCCATGGCGTTCGAGAATTTCAAGAACGCGTGGGTTGCTCTGGATTTCCGGTATAAAGCGGCGTTTGCGCCCTAATCGGCGCGGAAATTCCTTGGCCAGTGCCGCCGTAAAAGCCTCGAAATGCTCTATAGAGCCAAAACCTTTGAGCCATAAAGGTGCGCGGTCACACATCATGGCGTGGATCATATTTTTAAGGATGCCAGCTTCCAAAAGCTGTACAAGGCCAGCCTCAACCCCGTCAATCTCGATCACGCCCCAGCGCGCGCGTTGACGATAGATCGGGCATATGGCACGCGCATAATCATAGGATTGCAAAATCGAGGAACGCGGAATGCGCGCAAATCGCTCTTCCCAATCTTTGCGCGGCAGAGTGTTCCATTTAATCTTGCAATTCATATGCGTGTTTATATAGTGATGCCTCATTATTAATAGAAAGATCAGAACATGACCCTGAATAATTTACAAGCCACCATTGATACCGCATGGGATAATCGCGATCATTTAAGCACCGATACAAAAGGTGAGATTCGTGACGCCGTTGAAAGTGCTTTGGCTCTGCTTGATAGCGGTGAAGCGCGCATTGCCGAGAAGGTCAGCACAGGGAACTGGAGTGTGAACCAGTGGCTGAAAAAGGCTGTGCTTCTGTCTTTCCGTCTTAATCCGATGGAGCTCATTGCTGGTGGCCCTCAATCAAGCTGGTGGGACAAGGTACCCAGCAAATTTGAAGGCTGGGGCGAAGCTGAATTTTCCGAGGCCGGTTTCCGCGCCGTACCTAACTGTGTCGTGCGTAAATCTGCGCATATTGCAAAAGGCGTTGTCCTCATGCCATCTTTTGTGAATTTGGGCGCTTTTGTCGATGAAGGCACGATGATTGATACATGGTCGACTGTAGGCTCTTGCGCGCAGATCGGTAAGAACTGCCATATTTCCGGCGGTGTTGGTATTGGCGGCGTGCTTGAGCCTCTACAAGCTGGCCCCGTGATTATCGAGGATAACGTCTTTATCGGTGCACGCTCCGAAGTGGCGGAAGGCTTTGTCGTGGAAGAGGGCGCTGTGATCTCTATGGGTGTGTTCTTGGGCGCATCAACCAAAATCATTGACCGCGCCACAGGTGAAATTTACCAAGGCCGGGTTCCTGCTTACTCTGTTGTTGTGCCCGGCACTTTGCCCAGCACAAAAACGCTGCCTGATGGCTCACCCGCACCATCACTGGCGTGTGCCGTGATTGTGAAGCAAGTCGATGAACGCACACGCTCTAAAACTTCCGTGAATGATTTATTGCGAGATTAACACCTGATGGTTGACGTTATCGAACTCACCAAAGCACTGATTGCCTGCCCATCTGTCACACCAAAGGATGCGGGGGCGCAGGCATTGCTGGTCAAAGAGCTGGAAACTCTAGGGTTTCAGTGCTGGTCTTTGCCATTTGGTGAGGGTGATGCGCGCGTTGAAAATCTCTTCGCGCGCTTGGGCACAGAGGCACCGCATATTTGTTATGCCGGCCATACCGATGTTGTACCCGCGGGTGATGAGGCCGCATGGACACATGGTGCGTTTAATCCGGTGATTGAGGATGGTTATCTCTATGGGCGCGGGGCGTCGGATATGAAAGGCTCTGTTGCGGCCTTTGTCGCGGCGGTGAGTGCTTATCTCAAAGATCACAAGCCCAAGGGCTCTATTAGCCTGTTGATCACAGGCGATGAAGAGGCCGAGGCCATCAACGGCACGGTGAAGGTTCTGGAATGGATGGCGGAAAACGGCCATACACCCGATGTCGCCTTGGTCGGTGAGCCCACAAACCCCAACCATTTGGGACAGGAGATCAAAATCGGCCGCCGCGGATCGCTCAACGGCACCATTACTGTGACTGGTACACAAGGCCATGTGGCCTATCAACATTTGGCGGATAACCCTTTACCGCGCTTGGTAAAGATCGTGGATGCGCTGGCCTCCCATGTTTTTGATGAAGGCACAGCATTTTTTGATCCAACCAACCTCGAGATCACCACCATTGATGTCGGCAATAAGGCGAGCAACGTGATCCCGCAAAGCGGTAAGGCTGTCTTTAATGTGCGGTTTAATGACCAATGGAGTAAATCCACGCTCAGCCACAAAATTGTCGAGATTATAGAAGGCGTTACCGATAACTATCGTATTGAATTTGAAGGTAATGCCGAAAGCTTTATCACCCGGCCGAGCGGATGGACGGATATTGTGCGCGATGCGGTCAGTGAGATCACAGGCAAAACCCCCGCCTACACCACCACGGGCGGCACGTCCGATGCGCGTTTTGTTGTCAATTACTGCCCCGTGATTGAATGTGGCGCGGTGAATGACACCATCCATCAAATCAATGAACGCGCCCGCGTCATTGATCTTGAAGACCTCACCAAGATCTATGAGCAGATTTTGGTGAGGTATTTTGCGACCTGAATATTAAACAACCTTACGCACGGCAGTCAGGAAGTTTTCAACCTCCTGATTTAACATGTCAGATTGTTTTGCAAGCTCATTTGAAGCCTCTTGTACCTGCGAGGCATTCATGCCGGTTTCTTTTGCGGCATCCGTTACACTAGCGATATTTTCCGTGACCTCACGCGCACCTGAAGCTGCCTCGCCAATATTGCGGGCAATTTCATTGGTCGTGGCGGATTGCTGCTCGACAGCCGCCGCCACGGCAGCATTCGACGTATTAATCTCCGAAACCTTATGCGCAACGTCAGCAATCCCTTTAACCGTCACATCAACGGCGGATTGGATATTGGCAACATAGCTGGCAATTTCCTCTGTCGCTTTAGAAGTCTGCTGCGCCAATGACTTCACCTCGGATGCCACTACCGCAAAGCCTTTACCGGCTTCACCAGCTCTGGCAGCCTCAATCGTTGCGTTCAAAGCCAGCAGATTCGTTTGTTCAGCAATATCGTTAATAAGCGTGACAACATCCTTAATCTTATCGCTTGATTGTTTCAGCTCCTCAACCTGCCCGGCTACATTGCTCGTCACATCCGAAGTCTGCTGTGTCACAGATGTCATCATATTAAGCTGCTGGCTGATCTCGGAAATAGATGCTGTTAGCTGTTCAGCGCCTGCAGAAACAGTTTGCATATTGGCGGAAACCTGCTCGGCGGCGGCTGCAACAGTCGCCGCACGATCACTCGTAGCACTGGCAATTTGCTGCATTGTTCCAGAAGAACTGGCAAGCTCGTTCGATGCACTGCCGACCGTTGTCACAACTTCGCCCACTGTGTTTTCAAAACCATCCGTGACAACGGTGAAGTTCTTAACCTTATCTTGCATCGCGTCCAACGCTTTATTGACTGTCTCCGCCGCAACAAGGAAAGAGCCCTGCATGCTGGTCTCGATGATTTTGCGGTAATATTTATTTTCACTGACATATTCCATGCAAGCTTGCGACTCGCGGACATACGCATCACAACGGTCAATCAAATCATTCACCGTATGGAGCAATTCTCCTAGCTCACCTTTAGCTTTAATATCGAGTATGCGCGCTTCGAAATCACCAGCTGCCACCTTTTTAATGGCCTCTAATGCCTTTTTAATTTCGCCTGATTGTGTTCCTAAATGTAGCATCCTGCTGTTCCTTTCCTAAACACCGAGTGAAAACATGAATTCATTAAAGGTCATGTTTTTTTCTGCTAATATATCTTCAATCGCCTGACACGCCTGAGCGAGGCCTTCTTTGGGCGAAGAGTTACCCTTTTCGATTTCCAATAATTTTTTATAAAGCGGGATAATGTGTTTTTCCAACGTCTCACGATTGGGCACACGCCGATTAGAGTGATAACCGACAATTTCGCCTTGCGCGTTACGGCTAGGTGTGACATGGGCAAAGACCCAGTAATTATCACCATTTGCCGAACGATTATTCACGTAAGCGAACAGCTCTTCACCCTTTTGCAAGGTGTCCCATAGCAGCTTAAAAACCGAACGCGGCATATGCGGGTGACGGATAATATTATGCTGCTGGCCAATACATTCTTTCTCTGTAAGACCAGCTAGTTCATAAAAAGTGCGGTTTCCGTATGTTAATTTTCCAGTCAGGTCCGTTTTTGAAACAATAATATCGTCTTTGTCAAAAAATTTTTCACGTCCCGACAACTGTTGATTGCCGTAAAGTCCCATAAATAAATCCTTTATTCTTGTTAGGTGAAGTATCGAATCCCATTCTACCATAAAGAAATATGCGAATGAAATAGCCTTTAAATTGCTACTATGGTAGTCCCCTTTTGTAAGCCTTGCTCTGCACAGGATTACGCACACAAAAAATTATATTTACCTAACGTATACAGCAATCAAAGCTCCCGATTTTCCTTGGAAATATGCTATAATGGTTTTATATTCTCCTTGGATCTTTAATTTATTTAAAAGGAAGGCATACAATGCAATCTAATCACTATGAACCAACAACTTCACGTAGCACCACTACGGTTGATGCGGGTCTAAAAGCGCATTTCCAGCGTGTCTATAACAATATGGCTCTGGGTCTTGTAATCACGGGGCTTGTTGCCTATATCGTGGCTTCAACACCGGCGCTCTTGCAGGTCATTCACGGCACGCCGCTGAGCTGGGTTGTGATGTTGGCACCGCTAGGTATTATCTTCTTTGGCCTGACACCGCGCAAACTCCAAAGCATGAAGCTGAGCACCGCAACAGGACTTTATTACCTGATCACCGCGCTGATGGGGATGTCGTTGGCTTATATTTTCCTGATTTATTCGGGTGAGAGCTTGGCACGCGTGTTCTTTATCACGGCTGGCATGTTTGGTGCGACCTCGATCTTTGGTTATACCACAAAGAAAGACCTCTCCAGCATGGGCTCACTGATGATGATGGGCTTGATTGGTATTATCATCGCTAGTCTTGTGAACATCTTCTTGCAATCTGCTATGGTGATGTTTGTAACATCTGTGATCGGTGTTGTGGTATTTACCGGTCTGATCGCATGGGAAACACAACATATCCGTGAGGCTTATTATGCCATCGGTAACCACGCGGAAATGCGCGCAAAGGCTGCGATTATGGGTGCTTTGGGGTTATATATTAACTTCATCAACCTGTTTCTGACGCTGCTGCGCCTCTTCGGCAGCCGTGATTAAACACCATTAATATCATTCCAAAAGCCGTCTTTCTAACAAGGCGGCTTTTTTTATGCTTGAAAATAAAAGCCGAACCGATTAAAGATAGGCATCCCTTTTGGCACGG
>JBFHFW010000006.1:0-17602 GCA_041583395.1 Alphaproteobacteria bacterium | reverse complement strand
GGAAAGAGTGAGCTTGCTTGCGCCAACGACAATTGCTTCATCGCCGACATTTAATTCCTGATCTGAAGTCGCATTCCAGACCTCGCTCTGGGCGCGAATACGCCCTTTTTTGCCTGACCATTCAATGACTTCGGCGCTTTCACCAACCATGCTCTCAAGGCCGGTGGTTGCCACGCGGTTTTTGAATTTCATATAGATCACAACGATCGCCGCAATCAACGAGAGCTCTATCACCGCCACACCAAAGACCAGCGACCAATCAATGGGAATACCCATCACCATATGATCGCCCGTGCGCAAAACATAGCCGACAAAAAGCGCAATAATGCCGTTTAAAGAGACAACGCCAAAGCTGGGCACAAAAAACTCGGCAGCCAGTAAAAGCACGCCCGTGACAAACAAAAAGTTGGAGGCCGCATAAGCATCCATAAAACCAAAGAGGTGAAAGATCAGAATTAAACTGGCGATCATGCCGCTTCACTTTGTTGCAAATTATCCAATTCCTGAATTAAAGCATCACCCATTTCCGATGTCGAGACCTGAGTACAATCGTCAGCCATAATATCGGGGGTGCGTACACCTTTATTAAGGATATTTTGCACGGCTTGCTCAATCAGATCAGCTTGAGCACCATGGTCAAGGGAGTAGCGCAGGCACATCGCAAAGCTTAGAATAGTCGCCAGCGGATTGGCTTTGCCTTGCCCCGCAATATCAGGGGCAGAGCCGTGGACAGGCTCATAAAGCCCCGGTGTTCCTTCAGCACCTAGTGAGGCAGAAGGAAGCATGCCCAGTGATCCTGTGAGCATCGCCGCGGCATCGGAGAGGATATCACCGAAGAGGTTATCGGTGACAATCACATCGAACTGCCTTGGATTGCGTAGCAACTGCATCGCCGCATTATCGGCATACATATGGCTGAGGGTGATGCCCTTGTTGCCGTATTCTTCTTCATAAAGTGCAGTGATCTCTTCGCGCCAGAGTTTACCGCTTTCCATCACATTGGCTTTTTCACAAGACGTCACGCGAGAGTCGCGTTTTTGTGCCAGATCAAAGGCTACACGTCCGACACGTTTAATCTCGGACGTTGTGTAAGTTTGTGTATTAAAGCCACGGCGCTCACCATTGCCGAGCTCTTCAATACCGCGCGGCTCACCAAAATAAACCCCGCCTGTGAGCTCGCGCACGATCAGGATATCCAGCCCGTTAATCACTTCGGGTTTAAGCGTGGAGGCCTCGATCAATGCATCAAAAACAAGGGCAGGACGCAGGTTTGCGAAGAGATCCAGCTCCTTACGCAGGCGCAGGAGACCGGCCTCGGGGCGCACGGCATAATCAACATTATCCCATTTGGGGCCACCAACCGCGCCCAGCATAATCGCATCTGCCGCGCGGCATTTATCCAAAACTTCATCTGATAGCGGCACGCCATACTCATCTGTCGAGCATCCACCGATCAGGCCATCTTCGGTTTCAATCGCAAGTCCGGCACGATCATTGAGCCATGCAATAACCTTCTTCACCTCTGCCATGGCTTCTGGTCCAATGCCATCACCGGCCAATATCATCAATTTTTGTGTCATGTTCTTATACCCAGGGTCGTTGTTGTTTATCTTTATCTTCAAAGCGCGTAATCGAGCCTTTTTTCTGCATCGTAAGGCCGATGTCATCCAGCCCACCGATCAAGCATTCTTTACGGAAAGGATCGATCTCAAAGCTAAAAGAGATTTTATTCCCGCGTGTTATCATTTGTTTTTCAAGATCAACTTCAATCGGCGCGTCAGGGCTTTCCTCGGCTTCATCCATCAGCTGATCAACTTGTTCCTGTGGCAGTTCAATGGGCAAAATGCCGTTTTTAAAGCAGTTATTGTAGAAAATATCGGCAAAGCTCGGCGCAATGATGCAGCGAATACCCATATCCAAAATGGCCCACGGCGCATGCTCGCGGGATGAGCCACAGCCAAAATTCTCGCCTGTCAGCAAAATTTCCGCGCCTTCATACTCTGGTTTGTTCAGCACAAAATCTTCACGCGGCGTGCCGTCATCATTATAGCGGATGTCGTAAAATGCACTGACCCCAAGGCCGGAGCGCTTAATCGTCTTCAAAAACTGCTTGGGGATAATGATATCCGTGTCAATATTCATCATGCGCAAGGGCGCGGCAATGGATTTCAGAGTTGTAAAAGCTTTCATATCCTATCCTTTAATGCGGTCTTTCAGGCGATTTTTAGCGTAAGAGAGATACTTCATCAAGCCTTCATGGAACTTAAACCATGAGCGTGTAAAGGGAAACACAAATTTCATCAGAGTGTTGAGCTGCACATCGCTTTTATCAAAGCGTGCTTCGCCGATATATTGTTCCTGCGCAGGGTCTTGGCGGGTGAGGCCGGGCTGGATAATAAAAGCATTCACACCTGTCTTCCATACATGCCCCATCAGCGTATCAATCGGGATATAATTGCGCCCCGTATGGCGCAGCATCTTACGTGCGCCCGCGAGCGTAATCACATAGGCATGCGCCCCGCCCGGTGTGGTGCGTAGGCGGTTGAGCGTATAATCCCCCCACACGGTGCGCTTTGTATATTGCTGGAGCTTGGAGACTTTTTTGCTGCCTAAAAAGCGGATCATTTCAAAATCTTGCGCGCCGCTTTCAAGCTCTTTTAGGACAGGAGTAAAATCCTCATACAACTCGACATCATCTTCTAAAATCAGTGCCATCGGAATGGCTTCATCAACCATCTTTTGATAGATACCCGCGTGAGACAGCAAACACCCCATCTCGCCCCCCTTAAGATCGCGTCCGAAATAAAGGCGGCGCTTGAGTGTATTATGCGCAGGGTGATTGGCCACATCAAAACCACGCCCATCAACGGCCTCAAAAAAATCGAAATCTTGAAGCCCGCGTTCCTCCATCATCGCCGTGATATGCGTACGGCGGGAACTTGCTTCAGGCAGGGATATCACAAAAATCTTCATGTGTTTTTTTTAGCGGGAAAAGGGCGGAAAATGAAGGGTTTTTTTATTGACATATTTTTTTTGTTAAGTAATGTTACGTACTATTCAAATTTTAAGAAGGAATATGAAGATGGGAAACAATATTAATGCCCAATTGGGGGGCACAGAAGGAGAGACATCACCTAAGAAGACTGATCTGAATATTGACTTTAGCTTGAAGGGGTGGCTTTTAGGAGCTGTTACAGTCTGCGGTTTTTCTTCTTTTGCTTATATGAATAATGAGATGGGGGGAGATGTAAATGATAATTTAGAGCTTTGTCAGGGCATCGAAAATAGAGTGCAAACCCAGATGTATGAGTATAATATCGGCGGCTATAAGGTCAGTGCTGTGGGTGAGTTCACTATTAATGCCGAGGGTGATAAAGCCTCAACATGGCAATGTAAAATTGCTAAAGATGGTCATGCTGTACTTGTGGAGACGTCAGCTCAGCCAGAAATTCAAGATTATGCTACGGATGCTGATAGATGGACTGTGAGTAACAGGCTTAAGGATCGCGCCGCAGAACTTACCCCTTAAACTCCGCCATTTTCATCGCTGCAAACGCTTCGAATAAATCCATATCAAAAATCTCGGCGCCTTTTTCCTCGCGCATGCGCGTTAAGACACCGGGGATTGAGATATCGCGATCCCCATAATGCGGGCGCCAGATGCGCCAGCCGTCATAGGCTTCAACAATGCTAGCCAGCCGTACGGGCGCGCTTAAATCTTCTCCCGCAATACCGTGTGTGCCTTGCCCATCCATTTGCTCATGGTGGTAACGCATCAGGTCAATCATCAAATCCTTAAAGGGGTGAGCAAGGTCAGGGAATGTTTCCTCGACAATCTGTACGCCCAGCAAAGTATGCGTGCGGCGGATTTTCTTAACGCCGGCGGAGGGTTTTTCTTCCTGATCCCAGAGCTCTACAGGCAGTAACCGCTTGCCAATATCATGCGGCAGCAGCGCCCAATACATATTATTCGCCACAATTTCGCCCAGCCCCATATGAAGGCAGGCCTTGCGCATATTGCCCGCCACGCGCTGTGCATGCTCATGAAAGATATAGGTGATATCATCGGGCCGCTGCTCATCATATGCGCGGAGCTTTTCCAGCTCTGCCTCTATAAACGGCTTAAACCGCGTCTGACAAACGGGATCCGTGTTAAAATCAAAATTATCAGGCCACTCATTCATGCGAGCGTTTTAGCGCAAAAAAATCAAGATATCCAGTAAATTTGCATGATTGAAAAATTATGCTATAAAGGGACAGTAAGTAATATAAATATCAACGTGGGGTTGTTTTCTATATCAAAATGCCCACTAATGGATTTTAATGCGTAATAAACTGTCTTCATATTGTTTGGCTTTTTTTATGGCAGGTGCAAATGCAACTGATGCTGAGCTTGGTTCTAATTTTGAATTTGAATTTGATGCAAGCGCGCATCTATATACGTTTGATATGACATCCTTACAGGAATCTTTCAAGCAGAGTAACAGTTTAAGTGAGAGATGGCGTGCCTTTCGGAAGGGAGAGAGTGATCTTGGCGGTTGGCGGTTTGATAGGCCTAATCGTTCAGTCTATTTTGATCTTGTCGAGACATCGGAAAATTCATCTGTCCGATTGAGTGTTGGCCGTCAAAAGCAATGGTTCAAGCCAGAGACATTTTTCAAAGAAAATAATGTCTATTATCCTAAGCATAAAATTCATCTCTCTTGGCAGATTAGTTTCTAGATTTTGTTTAAAAACTTGACCATTTTTAGTTCGTGATAGTCTTTCCCATCCCAACGCAAAGCGTTTTTATCCAGACCATAGGATTCAAAACCTGCATTTGTATAGATCTTGATGGCAGGGTGGTTATGCTCCCACGTGCCGAGGTGGATTTGCTCAACCTCAGCGGGGATATGAGATAGAATTTCATTAATCAACCGCTTGCCGATACCTTGTCCTCGATGCTCTGGATGGGTATAGACGCCCCAAATTGTTGCGCGGTGTTGGCGCTTTTGTCCGTCATCTTTGTAAATGCCTGCGACACCTACAAGATTATTTTCTTCAAATGCGCCAATGATATAGATATTGGAAGCCATGCGAAAAAATTCGTCTTCGCTTTTTTCTTGCTCTTCTTCAAGGCTGGAGCCAAAAGCATGCGGAGACTCGGTGAGTCCTAATAAGCGTAATTCTTTATAAGCAGCCATATCTTCACGGGTGAGTTTTCTGAACTCTACGGACATGGGCTAAAAGTCCCGTACGTCAACCAAGTGACCGGCAATCGCCGCGGCTGCAGCCATAGCAGGGGACATCAGATGCGTCCGTCCGCCTTTGCCTTGGCGGCCTTCAAAATTACGGTTGGAGGTCGCGGCACAACGCTCACCGGGCTCAAGACGGTCAGCGTTCATCGCCAAACACATGGAGCATCCGGGCTCGCGCCATTCAAAACCAGCCTCAAGGAAGATCTGATCCAGCCCTTCGGCTTCGGCTTGCTCTTTAACAAGGCCTGAACCCGGCACAACAAGGGCCTGAACATTCTCGGCGACTTTACGGCCTTGGATCACGGCTGCTGCTGCGCGTAAATCCTCGATCCGCGCATTGGTGCAAGAGCCAAGGAACATCTTATCAATGGTGATATCTGTCAGCGCCATACCGCCCTCAAGCCCCATATAATCAAGCATACGCTCGACAGAGGCACGTTTATGCGGGTCTTTGAAATCCTCTGGTAAGGGAACAAAGCCTGTGATGGGCATCACATCCTCGGGCGTGGTTCCCCAAGTCACAGTCGGCGCAATATCCTCGGCGCGGATGTGGATCTCTTTATCGTAAACGGCACCTTCATCGGATGGCAATGTCTTCCAGTAAGTAAGCGCTTTATCCCAGCTCTCGCCAGTCGGTGCCATCGGGCGGCCTTTTATATAGTCAAATGTTGTCTCATCGGGTGCAACCATGCCTGCACGGGCACCGGCTTCGATCGACATGTTACAAAGCGTCATGCGTCCTTCCATGGATAGCGCACGCACGGCCTCACCGGCATATTCAAGCACATAGCCTGTGCCGCCGGCTGTACCAATTTCACCAATAATATGAAGCGCCATGTCTTTGGCTGTGACGCCTGCGCCAAGCTTGCCATTAACATTGATACGCATGGTTTTGGCAGGCTTTTGAATGAGGGTTTGTGTGGCCAGCACATGCTCGACTTCCGAAGTACCAATCCCGAAAGCTAAAGAGCCAAACGCGCCGTGAGTCGAGGTATGGGAGTCACCGCACACAATAGTCATACCGGGCAGGGTAAAGCCTTGCTCGGGCCCGATCACATGCACAATGCCTTGGCGTTTATCTGCCATATCAAAGAGCTTTACACCGAACTCATTACAATTCGCGCTGAGTGTTTCAATCTGGATGCGGCTTTCTTCTTCCTTGATGCCTTGGGAGCGGTCTGTGGTTGGCACATTATGATCGGCCACAGCTAGCGTTGCACCCACGCGGTGAACTTTACGTCCGGCCATGCGTAGCCCTTCAAAAGCCTGCGGAGAAGTCACCTCATGCACCAAATGCCGGTCAATATAGATCAAGCATGTGCCGTCATCCTGACGATCAACGATATGATCATCCCAAATTTTTTCAAAAAGTGTACGTGGTTTTGTCTGTGTCATGCGCGTTAAATTACAATAGCTTTGGTGTCAGAGGCAATGGAAATATTTTTGTGGACATAACTAGGGATCGGTATTACGGTGCAATACTATTATCCGGTAAAAGGAGGAAGTATGAGAGTTAAAACCAGAGGCGGTAGGGGGGTGATAGCAGCGCGAATAGGCCTGCCTTCTGCTGATGATGTGAAAAATGATTCTATTGAGCGTGCTTATCTTTCTGGTTCATGGATTAGGGTGTCACACCCCGGTAATAAAGTGTTAGATGGTCTGGAAGAAGCACTTAATCCGCATCGGGTTATTTATGATTCAGATGGTAATTTGATCTATGATAGTTATGGAGATGAAGAGGCCGGGGGTAAGGAATCTTTGAGACCTGTACGCAATGGCATTGAAGTTATTCCTTTTTAGGTGCTCTAGTGCATGAAGCCCTTAAAACGTAAAAGCCCGCTAGATGAGCGGGCTTTTTAATTCGTGGTACTCTTGAAAGTAACCTATTCTTCGTTTCCTTCGCCTGCAGCTTCTGCCTTGGCCGCTTCCTCAGCAGCCTTTGCCGCAGCTTTAGCTTCAGCTTCTTTAGCTTTCTTTGCTTCTTCGCGGGCTTTTGCATTTTCAACACGTGCAGCAGCTTTTGCCGCTTTTTTCGCTTTTGTGCGCTCGGTCTTGGAAACAACAACAGCGTTTTCATCTTTTTTCTCGATGCCGTGACCTTCGGTACGCTCTGCAATACGGGCAGATTTACCGCGCAGATTGCGCAAATAGTAAAGTTTCGCACGACGGACAGAGCCGCGGCGAACAATCTCGACACTATCAATACGTGAGCTCCATAGTGGGAATACACGCTCAACACCTTCACCGTAACTGATTTTACGAACTGTGAAAGAGGAGTTTATACCATCATTTTTGCGACCAATACACACGCCTTCATAAGCCTGAATACGCTCACGTGTACCTTCTTTAATGCGGACATTGACCTTAACTGTATCACCGGGGCCAAAATCCGGAATGTTTTTGTTTTCTTGAAGTTCGGCAAGTTGCTTGGCTTCGAATTTTTGTAAAGTATTCATTGTTTTATATCCCTTTTTTTCGATCCCGATTTAACGCCGGAGCACTAGCGGATCGCTTATCTTTTTCATGGGTGCCCCGGAACCATTTCCGAAACTTGCGCTTTTATATAGTGTGACCGCGCGTTATGCAACTATTTTTTCTTTTTAGCATTTTCTGTAAAGGGCGTTGACATAGTATCGCTCGGGTTCTAGTGTCTTGCTACATAGTTAAATCGATAATAATGGAGCAAGCCAAAATGAGTGCCAAGGAACAAGCCGCAGAACGGGTAGTAATTGCACCCCCACAAGCTGAAAGACGCTTGCATATTACAATTCAGTTTAATGAGACAAGGGTTGATCCATATTACTGGCTTCGTGGCTGGAAGGATGATTGGCAACAGGTTTTAAATGATCCATCTATTTTAGCTCCTGAAATCCGGGATCATCTGGTGGCTGAAAATGCCTACACGGCGCAGTATGTATCACAATTTGAAAATCTAGCGCAGCAAATTGGCGATGAACTTGTGGGGCGCTTGGATCCTAATGCGTCCACGATCCCTTTAAAATATAAGGAGTGGGAATATTGGACAGCTTATACGAATGGCTCTGATTATCCTGCGTTTAAGCGTCGTCATCTACAAAGTGGGGTAGAGCAGACTTACTACGACATACAAACAGAAAGCGCAGGCCATGATTTTTTCGATGTTTCCGGTGTGTCGCGTAGTCCAGATCAAAAGATGATTGCTTACGGAGTGGATGTTGACGGATCTGAGTATTATACGATTAGGTTTCGTAATATTGAAACTGGTCAGGAGAATTCAGAATCTATTGCCCGAACAAGCGGCGAAGTTTTCTGGAGTAAAAACTCAGACCGTGTTTATTATGTTGAATGCGACGATCATCACCGTCCACGCTTTGTAAAAAGCCATGTATTAGGTGAAGATCCTGAAAAAGATGTTGTTGTTTATGAAGAAGATGATGAAACGCTTTATATGGGGATTGGGACAAGCGATTCCAGAGATTACCTGTTTATTACAAGTTCAGGGGCGGATACGAGTGAAGTGCGCTTTTTAAATCTCGATGAGCCTTTTGGTGCGGAGCCAACACTTATTCGGGCAAAAGAAGCAGGTGTTCAATACCATGCTAATCACCACGGGAACGATTTTTATATCCTGACCAATGATGAAGGTGCGACGGAATATAAAATTATGCGTACGCCCGTCGATAAATTTACCAAAGAGAATTGGGTAGAAGTTGTGCCCTGTGATCCTGATATTTTTATTGAGGGCGTGGAATTCCTTCAGGATTATATGATCCGTCAGGAACGTACGAATGCTTTGCCACGTATCGTGGTGTCCGATTTTAAGGGAAATGAATATATCGTTGATTTTCCGGATCAGGCCTATGATGTGAGTGTTCAAACTGGGCTAGAGTTTGATGATGATGTGGTCCGGCTGCACTATCAAACACCTGCAAACCCGGGTGTCATTTATGAGCTTGATCTCAAAACTGGTGCTAAGACAGTTCTTAAAGAAAAGCAGTTGCCTAATGGGCATGACCCGTCCGAGTACATTGTAGAGCGCAAATTTATAGAAGCCAGAGATGGCGCACAGGTGCCGGTCACAATCACACGCCACAAATCAACAAAGCTTGATGGTTCTGCACCGTTATTCCAGTATGGCTATGGTAGCTATGGGATGAGTATGGATCCATATTTCTCAAGCCGGGCGATTTCAATGGTGGACCGTGGTGTCATTTATGCTGTTGCGCATGTTCGTGGTGGTTCGGAGATGGGTGAGAAATGGTATTTGAACGGTAAAAAAGAGCATAAAATGAATACATTTTATGATTTTATCGATGTAACCGAGGCTTTGACCGATCAAGGGTACGGTAAAAAGGGCGAAGTTTGCATGGAAGGTGGATCGGCAGGTGGTCTACTGATGGGAGCTGTTGTTAATTTACGTCCT
Organism: Alphaproteobacteria bacterium; assembly: GCA_041583395.1. Classification (GTDB taxonomy): domain Bacteria; phylum Pseudomonadota; class Alphaproteobacteria; order Micavibrionales; family Micavibrionaceae; genus UBA6929. The sequence continues at coordinate 7,963 of JBFHFW010000006.1, read as the reverse complement.
GATTTATATACCGGCGTTATTGCCGATGTGCCGTTTGTTGATGTGTTGACAACAATATCGGATGCATCATTACCACTAACGCCTGGTGAGTGGGAGGAATGGGGGAACCCTATTACCAACAAGGGGGCTTATGATCTGATAAAGAGCTACTCACCATATGATGCTATTCAAAAGGGTGTGGAATACCCCCCTATTTATGCGTGCTGTGGGGTGGCGGATCACCGCGTGACCTATTGGGAACCAGCAAAATGGATACAGCGTTTGCGTGATGAGGCTCAAGGCGGGCCGTTTATGCTAAAAACCGAGCTGGGCAGTGGTCACTTTGGTTCTTCTGCGCGTTCTGAGTCTATGCGGCAGGTTGCGCCGCAATGTGCCTTTGCAATTCATCGTTTTGAAAGCCATGGCTATGATATGCATATGCGTGTGGATTATGATGGCGGTGATGTAGATAGTGCGCCCGATCTAAAAAATAACACCGATGACGCACCAAGGGCTGATATTTAATCCAGTAAATCAGGGCGGCGGGCTTTTGTGAGTTTAAGCGCTTCTTCATGCCGCCACTCCTTGATTTTCTTGTGATCGCCGGAGCGCAGCACTTCGGGCACCTCTAATGTGCTGCCCGTGGCACTTTCCCAAAGGGCAGGGCGGGTATAGTGGGGATATTCTAAAAGCCCGTGGGAAAAGCTTTCCTCGCTCACAGTTTCTTCGTTGCCCATCACACCATCAAGAAGGCGAATACAGGCATCCATCAGGATCAGCGCTGCGGGTTCTCCGCCGGAAAGCACATAGTCTCCAATGCTGATCTCTTCAAACTCTTGGGCATCTAAAACACGTTGATCGACGCCCTCGTAACGCCCACACAGCAGGGTTAGCGTATCCTCGGCGGCGAGTTCCTGCACCAGAGCCTGATCCAAAACCCGTCCACGCGGCGAGAGATAAATTTTTCGTCCAGTCTTAGGCAGGGATAAAACAGCCTTCTCGATAACATCGGCGCGCATCACCATGCCAGCCCCGCCGCCAAAGGGCGTGTCATCAACATTTTTATGCACGCCTTCGGCGAAATCGCGGATATTTGTGGCGGTATAAGACCAATCTCCGCGTTCTAATGCCTTACCGCTCAGGCTTTGCTCTAAAGAGCCGGGAAACATGTCGGGGAAGAGGGTGAGGAGGTTAAAGTGCATATAGGTTCCTTTGTTGTCATTCTGAGCACAGCGAAGAATCTCTGACGAAGATCTTTTGCTGCGCTCAAGAGGACATATTAAATTGGGCGCTATCTTTTATGGTTACAATGCCGCTTTCAAGATTAACATCGGGGACATAGTCATCATTGAAGGGCACATAAAATGCCTCTCCGTTCGCTGGTTTGATTTCGAGTAAATCCCCCGCGCCAAAATTTTCTACGGCGATAATTTTGCCAACTTCCGCGCCTTTTTCATCGACGGCTTTTAGCCCGATAAGATCATCGTGATAAAACTCGCCCTCTTCGGTATCGGTTTCGGGCAGGAGGTCGCGGTCATAAAAGAGCTCCGTTCCGCGCAGTTCTTCGGCACGGTTGCGATCAGTGCAGCCCTCGACCTCGGCCAGAATATATTTGCCCGTACTGCTCTTGAGGAAAATATCGAGTGTCTCATCACCATCCTCGGATGTGAAAGCAGAGCCAAGTTCCTCCATCAAAAATGGATCTTCGCCAAAGGGTTTGATTTTCACAAATCCTTTCACGCCATGCGCAGCTACAATTTTTCCTAAACAGGTGCGTTTCTTATTCATGGGAGGAGGGTAGCGTATCGGAGGGCTTTGGGGCAATGAAATATTTGTGTTGACATAGTGTTGATGTGTACTAAGGTAGCTTTGAAAAGCTGTAAAGGAGAGAGTTATGCTTTTGAAGTTGTTAAAGGGTAAAAATGTTGATCCATTTGAATTTGTGGTTATGGGGGCTATTGAAGTTTCTGCAATAGCCGCATTAATCGGAGCTGCGAGTTTGGCTTATGATGCAAATAACAATCGTAATGAATGCCAAGAACTGGCGGAGATTTATAATCAAAGTTCATATGTTGTTGGGGGTTTGTTAAATGGTGAATGTGCGGTGTATGGAAAGGGCGGTAATTTGCTCTATAACAGTGAGATGGAAGCTGCAAAGTCCGTTGAAGAACAAATTAAGCATCTCAAGAAATATCCTGAATTAGTACCATAAATTCACGAGTTGCATGCAAAACAAAAGGCCACTGTGTTGAGTGGCCTTTTTTGATGTTTGTATTTTCCCGTTAACGTCATGACCCGAGTGCTCGCGAGAGTATTCTAGGGTAATCCAGCGCTTGGAACACAGATCTCTGGATCGCCTTAGAATGGCTGAGCCATTCAGGCGATGACAGATGAAGATGTTACTCAGCTTTTTCTTCTGCTGGAGCTTCCTCAGCAGCCGCTTCTTCGGCTGGAGCCTCTTCAGCAGGAGCTTCTTCCTCGGCAGGTGCAGCGGCCGCGGCTTCAGCTTCGGCTTTTGCGGCTTCTTCTGCTTCTTTAGCAGCTTCCGCAGCAGCGGCTTGTTTTTCTGCCTTATCCGCAATGCGAAGTTTTGTTTTCTCGGATTGCTCTGATTTTTTCGGACGGTTAGGCTGCGCAGGCATATCGATGATGCCGGCTTTGCCTAGGAAGATCGCAACACGCTCGGATGGTTTTGCACCTTCACCAAGCCAGTATTCAATTCGCTCTTTGTTCAAAACAACGCGGTTTTCGTCTGCGTCATTGAGAAGTGGGTTGTAAGTGCCCAATTTCTCCAGATAACGACCATCGCGGGGCATGCGTTTGTCTGCCACAACGATACGGTAAAATGGACGGTTTCTGCGTCCGCCTCTTGATAGTCTGATTGCTAATGCCATTTTAGTTTTCTCCTTTTGTTGAACTTAAAAATAACTATCTATCGTTTTTTCTTCTTACGATTCTTCTTTGTGCCGCCACGCGGGGCAGGGGCAGGCATGCCGCCACCTAAACCGGGTAGTCCGCCACCCATGCCGCCAAGGCCGGGTAGGCCACCCGCTGCGCCACCTGCAAACGGGTTTGCACCCAGTGGCGAGCTCTCGGCTTCTTGCAGGGCAGCCATATCTTTACCAAGCGCATCAGGATCCATGCTCTGCGCCATCATCGCCAGATCATCGGCTTTACCGCCCATCATACCCTTCATCATCCCCATCATTTTGCCCATGCCCATCTTTTTGATGCGCTTCATGACGGTTTCCATCTGTTTTTGCTGCTTGGCGAGTTTGTTGAGCTCTTGCACGGTTGAGCCAGCCCCCGCAGCAATGCGCTTTTTACGTGATGCATTAAGCAAAGCAGGGTTTTCACGCTCCTTTGGTGTCATGGAGAGGATGAGAGCCTCTTGCTTTTTGATGATGCTGTCATCAACGCCAGCCTCGCCAAGTTTATCGGCCATGCCGCTCATGCCGGGCATCATTTTCATCATCGCACCCATGCCGCCCATTTTTTCCATCTGGCGCATTTGCTGGAGCAAATCATTAAAGTCAAATTGCCCTTTTTTCAGCTTTTCAGCCATTTTTTGGGCATCTTCGGCTTGAACGCTCTCGGCTGCTTTTTCTACCAGAGAAACCACATCACCCATGCCCAAAATGCGCCCAGCTATACGGTCGGGGTGGAAGGTTTCAATCTCGTCCCATTTCTCGCCAACACCGATCAGCTTAATCGGCTTACCAGTCACAGCCTTCATGGACATCGCTGCACCGCCGCGTGCATCACCATCCACACGGGTCAGCATAATGCCGGAGAGATCAACGCGCTCATTAAAGGCTTTTGCTGTTTGCACAGCGTCTTGCCCTGTCATCGCATCAGCAACGAGCAAAGTCTCGATCGGCTTGGTAAGCTCTTTAATCGCCGCCACTTCATCCATCAGTTCTTCATCAATGGACAAGCGACCCGCCGTATCAAGCATCACCACATCAAAGCCGCCTTTGCGCGCTTCATTCATGGCGCGTTTAGCGATATCAAGCGGCTTTTGCCCTTCGATAATAGGAAGTGTTTCAATACCGGTTTGCTCGCCGAGCTGTTTGAGCTGTTCTTGCGCCGCAGGACGATACACGTCCAAAGAAGCCATCAGCACTTTCTTCTTTTGCTTGTCTGTTAGCAGTTTGGCAATTTTGGCAGAGGAGGTTGTTTTACCCGAGCCTTGCAGACCAACCATGAGGTAAGCGCTTGGTGGGCTGGAGAATTTAAGTTCATCGGTTTCAGAGCCGAGCATCTCCACAAGTGCGTCATGGACGATTTTAACGACCTGTTGTCCTGGATTAACACCCTTTGTAATTTTCTCGCCAACGGCTTTTTCTTTGATCTGGGTGATGAAATCTTTGACAACGGGCAAAGCAACGTCGGCCTCCAGCAAGGCAACGCGGATCTCGCGCGCAGCGGCCATGACATCGTTTTCCGACAAGCTGCCTTTGCCTGTCAGTTTTCCAAATGCCTTACCTAATTTCTCACTCAACGAGTCAAACATATCGTCTTCCTAATTTCGCCCTGCACATCGTTATTCGTCGCTACCGTAGTTTTCTACGTCTACGCTCCTTCATGCCTTGTGCAGAACAAAATTAGAGCGACGAGCAATCCATAACAAATTTAACCCCGATGAGCGTAAATTCGCCGATCAGGGGGTACCGCTAAGCACTGACCTTATAGCAATGTCAGTGAAATCGAGGGCAAACTACGCTTCTACGTGACAGATGTCAAGCAATTGTGTATAGATTGGGGCATGACAAGCTTACACGCCATTAATTTCAGAAAAATGCACGGGCTGGGCAATGATTTCATTATCATTGATCAGCGTAAGGAGCGCTTTGCCTTGCCGCCGGCTTTGATTGCCGACCTGTCAAACCGTAAAACGGGTGTGGGCTGTGATCAGTTTATTGTGATGGAACCTTCTGACAAGGCTGATCTATTTATGCGTATTTATAACGCCGATGCATCCGAGTCCGGCGCTTGCGGGAACGCCACGCGCTGTGTGGCGCATCTGCATATGGTCGAGCATGGACTGGATAGCTGCTCAATCGAGACGCACCGCGGTGTCTTGCGTGCCCGCCTTGTTGGTGAAAACACGGTCGAGGTCGATATGGGCGCGCCGCAGCTGGATTGGAAAGATATCCCGCTATCCCGTGATGTTGATCCTTTAAATTTGCCTTTCGAGATGGGCGGTACGGCCATCGGTATAGGTAATCCGCATTGCGTATTCTTTGTTGATGATCTCGAAGCGCTCGATCTGGATGCTCTGGGGCCAAAATACGAGCATGATCCGCTCTTCCCCGAGCGCACAAATGTTGAATTTGTCCAAATTCTTGCGCCTAACAAAGTGCGCCTGCGCACGTGGGAACGTTCCGAAGGCTTTACACTGGCCTGTGGCTCGGCAGCTTGTGCTACGGTTGCGGCCGGTTTCTTGCGCGGCCTCACAGAGCCCAAAATCGAAGTCATCATGGATGGCGGTAGCCTTCACATGGAATACCGCGAAAGCGATCAGCATATCCTTATGACCGGCGCTGTGGCCTATGTGTTTGAAGGAAATCTATTGACATAGCTTCTAGTCTGAGTGCAATATTCGTTCCATGAATAAATACTGTCTAACGCTAAATGAGATATTTGTAGAATCTCTATTAGCCCCTGAAAATCATGAGGTTGCACAGAAGCGCTTAGCTGAAATGCTTTGTGATATTAGGTGTCAAAATTTAACGAATTGTTTTAATGGCTTGATTACTTTGAATTCTCCTTTAAGTCTGGAGGCGCTTAAGGCGGATGTTCCTTGGTTTGCCTATAAGGAGGATGATGGCGCGGAAAAGTGGGAGCCTCTTTATGTTTCAGTTGATTTGATCAGTTAATGCTGTAGGTATTTAAAATTTGACGCTTCATCAAAAGCGCTATAATAAATCTCTCATGCGCAAAGAACCTGAAATTGTGACTTTTGGTTGTCGTCTGAACGTTTATGAGTCAGAGGTGATGCGCACCCATGCCAAAGATGCAGGGCTTGAGGATGCGATTATCTTCAATACCTGCGCGGTCACCAAAGAGGCCGAGCGCCAAGCCCGCCAAGCGATCCGCAAGGCACGCCGTAAAAATCCAAATGCGAAGATTATTGTCACCGGTTGTTCTGCGCAAATTACGCCCGAGATGTATGATGGCATGGAAGAGGTCGATCAGATTATTGGCAATGACCTCAAGCTCAAGGCTGAGACATGGGGTGCTAAGGGCACGGAAAAAGTTCGCGTGAATGACATTATGGCGGTCAAAGAGACAGCCGGCCATTTATTGCAGGGCTTTGAGGATCATTCACGGGCTTTTATTCAGGTGCAAAATGGCTGCAATCACCGCTGCACTTTCTGCATTATTCCTTATGGGCGGGGTAATTCACGCTCTGTCCCCATTGGTGCAATTGCCGAGCAAGTCCGTGCGCTGGTTGATCGAGGTTATAATGAAGTTGTGATGACGGGCGTTGATGTGACGTCTTATGGTGCGGATTTGCCCGGTAAGCCAGCTTTGGGGCAAATGATCCGCCGTGTGCTGGCGCTGGTGCCGGAATTACCACGCTTAAGACTTTCATCCCTTGATCCGGTAGAAATTGATGACGATCTATGGCGCTTGATTGCAGAGGAACCTCGACTCATGCCGCATCTGCATATGTCTTTGCAAGCGGGTGATAATATGATCTTGAAACGTATGAAACGCCGCCATAGCCGCGAAGATGCAATCGCCATGGCTGCGCGTGCGCGTGCTTTGCGCCCCGATATAGCTTTTGGTGCGGATATCATTACCGGCTTCCCCACCGAAACGGAGGAAATGTTTGGGCAGACGCTCAAAGTCGTTGAGGAGTGTGACCTGACGTTCCTGCATGTCTTCCCGTATTCCGAGCGTGAAGGCACGCCTGCTGCAAAAATCCCCAATCAAGTGCCAGTACCCGAGCGTAAAGAGCGTGCCGCAAGGCTGAGGGCTCTAGGCGATCAGCAGCTTGATCAATTTCTGCAGAGGCAGGTTGGTAAAACCGTCTCGGCTTTGGTGGAAAAGGGTAACATGGCACGCGCTGAAAATTTCGCACCCGTTCGCTTATCCGAAGAGGTAGAAGCCGGTCAGCTTTTAACGGTAAAAATAAATGCGGTCGAAGAGGGTGCTTTGTTAGGTACGCTTTTGATTTAACAGTGTTAGATTTCCAAGGCGCTAATCTCTGCGTTAGTATGGGGTGTTGAATGTTGATTATTGGCTATGTCTTTATCAATTTTATGGATCTCGCCAATAATTTCTTTTGAGCTAAGGCCTGTTAAGCGCGATATTTCATCAATGATACGCATGCGGGTGTTCTCAAAGTTAAGATAGCTGTACGGTTTTTGCTCTGTTTCTAATTCTTTAGTGTTGTAAATGCCAGCAACGCCTCCACTACCTGCTTGTTTGGATGAGGAGCCATAATCTAGCTCTTGGAAGGTGAGTGTTGTTTTGTCTCCCTGTTCTCCGTATCTGCGAAATAGAATTTCATTGTTTTTATTCGCATCTTGACCAGAGACTAAAATTCTATAGGAACCTGAATGTGCAAGTTGAGAGTTATGATTTAGTTTATCTTCAATTTCAACTTGTCCGGGTTTTAAATGTTGAATGGCGAGTGCAATTTTTTGAATATAATGCTCAATGGCTTGTGTATTTGTTTCGTAGTTCATTTAATCCTCGCTCAGCAGTAAGAATATATTCCCCTTTGAGAATATTCAGTTCTTTATGTTTCTCATATTTGTGTTAAAAAGAGGTTAAAGTGGAGATAGGATAAGCAATGGTATTTTGGAAGAAGAAAAAAGACGAGAGTAAGCCGGAAAAGCAGGAAGAGGCGGTTGCCTCTGAACCTGCTGCGCAAGATCAGGGCGAGGATAATGCAGGCTGGCTGTCAAAGCTTGGTGCGGGCTTATCCAAGTCTTCCAATAAAATCACCCAAGGTCTGACCGACCTC
>JBFHFW010000005.1:0-19432 GCA_041583395.1 Alphaproteobacteria bacterium | reverse complement strand
TGGATGAAACAACGGGGCTGAACATAATAACGCCTCTTTACCCTTAGGATTGATAACAATGACAACAACACCGAATTTCTTCATTAACGCCTTTTACGAGAGCAAGTTCCAAGGGAGCCTGTTTGTGATCAAGGCCGGCGGCAAAGTCATCGAAGATGATGCCGCGCGTGATAATTTGATCCGCAATATTGGCGAGCTTGGTCTGCACGGGATCAAAGTTCTGCTGATTTATGGTGGCGGGCGCTTAATGGATGAGCGTGCCGAAGAGCGCAATATTTCTGTCGAGAAAAATCAGGGACGGCGCATTACCAATCAAGCCACAATGGAGCTTATGAAAGAAACGATTGGCGGGACTTTATCGCTGAAAGTTTATGAGAGCATGGCGCGTCATAATATTGAAGGACTGTCTTTGAACGCCGTGCCTGCGGACTGGATGGAAGTGGTACAGCGCCCTAAAGAGCCGATTGACTTTGGCTTTGTCGGTGATATTCACGCCGTGCATGCCCGCCCGATCAAGCGCCTGTTTAAAAGCGTGAATTTTATCGCCTGCCCCTGCATGGCTGCGACAAAAGATGGTGTAACGCATAACATCAATGCCGATACGATTGCCACGCAAATTGCCATTGGCACGCAGGCACATAAGCTGATTTTCCTCAGCGATGTGGACGGCGTTATTTTAAATGGTAAAACGGCCTTTATGATTACAGATGAGGAAATCGAAGGCTATATTGCCGATGGTACTGTGACAGGCGGCATGCAGGTGAAGTTGGAAAACTGCAAAACGGCTCTTGATGGTGGTGTGAAGCGCATTCACCTGATTAACGGGCTGCGCGAAGATGCGCTGCACAAGGAAATTTACGAATCTATTGGCCCCGGAACCATGCTGATTTCCGAGGCTGAACGTGTAAACTATATGAACGAAGTCGAAGCGCAAAAAGTGATAGAAAGGCAAGCATCATGACACCAACACCTCAAGCAAAGAAAATTATCGATGACAGCTTTAACGTTCTTGTAAAAACTTACGCCCCGCAGCCTGTTGTTCTGGATCATGGCAAGGGTGTGTATGCCTATGATACGGATGGCAAAAAATATGTCGATTGCGCAGCGGGTATCGCGGTGGCTTCACTCGGGCATGCGCATCCGGCCATGTTAAAGACGATTAATGAGCAAGCCGCCAAGCTGATGGCTGTGCAAGCATCCTACGCGACATTGCCGAAACTCGAATGCGCGAAACTGCTCACGGATAATAGCTGCTTTGATCTGGTGTATTTCTCCAATTCCGGCACCGAATCGGTTGAAGCAGCACTGAAACTCGTACGCAAATGGGCGCATGACAATAAAAACCCCAAGGCCAACGAGATCATTGCTTTTAAAAACAGCTTTCATGGGCGGACAATGGGGTCTGCCTCCATGACCTATAAGCGCGACAAACAGCATTTCTTCGGGCCTTATATCTCTGACGTGCCGTTTGCAACATTCAATGATATCGAGAGCGTTAAAGCACTGGTTAGTGACAAAACGGCGGCGATTATTCTCGAGCCCGTACAAGGCGAAGGCGGCCTTATCCCTGCTGATCCGCAATTCCTGAAAGATCTGCGGGCGCTGTGTGATCAGGAAAAGATCGTACTGATCTTTGATGAGATTCAATCCGGCATGGGGCGTTTGGGGACTTTATTTGCCTATGAACGCTTTGGCGTTGAACCCGATGTGGCTTGTCTTGCCAAAGGCATGGGCTCAGGCTTTCCTGTTGGTGCAATGGTTGCCAAAAAAGAATTCGGTGACGCACTTGTTCCCGGTACGCATGGCACAACATATGGCGGCAATCCACTAGCGACAGCTGTGGCGGCAACAGTCATCAAGGAATTACTGAAGCCGGAACTGCTGGAAAACGTCAATAAAGTCGGCACATTTTTTATCAATGGTCTCAAAGATATGCAGCGCCGTACCAACAAAATTGAAGATGTGCGCGGCATGGGGCTCATGATCGGGATGGACACCACCATTGAAATCGAGGCATTGCTGCGCAGCTTGCAAAGTCACGGCCTTATGGCGACACAAGCGGGTGAAAAGACATTGCGCCTGACCCCGCCTTTAATTATGAGCGAAGCAGAAGCGCAAGAGGCTCTGAATATTATCGAACAAACACTAAAAGATACTGATTAACATGAGACATTTCATAGACTTAAATGATGTTCCTGCGAGTGAACTAAAGAAAATTCTGGCGCATGCGCATGAACTCAAGGCGCAGAAATTTACGCCCCCGCAAATCCTCAGAGGGCTGTCACTGGCAATGATGTTTGATAAACGCTCGACCCGCACACGGATGAGCTTTGAAGTGGCCATGAAACAGCTCGGCGGACATACGATTGTGATGGACATGGACAATATGCAAGTCACAGGGGCGGAAAGTCTCGAAGACACAGCCAATGTCCTGTCGCGCTTTGTCGATGCGGTGATGATCCGGATGAGCAATCACGAGGCTCTGTGTGAAATTGCCAAACACGCTTCAATCCCCGTGATTAATGGCCTGACCGATCACTCCCACCCCTGTCAGCTCATGGCGGATTTACTCACGATTGAAGAAAAGCTTGGCTCTGTAGAAGGCAAAAAAATCGCGTGGTTCGGGGACTTTAACAATGTCGCCTACACCTTCGCGCAAGCTGCCCCTGTTTGGGGCTTTGATCTGGCGGTCTCTTGCCCCGATGACCTGAAACCCCAGCAAGATTATGACCGCGTGACTTACTACGCGGATGCAAAAGAAGCCGCCAAAGACGCCGATGTGATCGTCACCGATACATGGGTCTCCATGGGACAAGAAGGCAAGGATATTGAAAAATTCTGGCCTTATCAGGTGAATGCCGAGCTTATGGCGCTTGCCAATGAAGGCGCCATTTTCATGCACTGCATGCCCATTCACCGCGGGGAAGAAGTGACCGATGAAGTGCTTGCAACAAAAGCCAGTGTCATTTATGACGAAGCAGAAAACCGCCTTCACGCACAAAAAGCGATTTTGGCATGGTGTCTGGCCGAGACGGATGTTTTGATTGACTAAATCCAAGTACGAAAAAGAAAGTAAAAAGAGATGACTGCCTATTTAAACAATGTCCTTGAAGCTATTGGCCATACGCCTTTAGTGAAAATCAATCGCCTGTTCAGCGAATTTGAGGGCGTTACCGTTCTGGCTAAGTTAGAGCTAATGAACCCCGGTGGCTCGATGAAAGACCGCATTGGCCTCAATATGATCGAGCAAGCCGAAGCCGAAGGACGCATTAAACCGGGTGATACCCTCATTGAACCCACCAGTGGTAATACCGGCCTTGGTCTGGCGATGGCTGCGGCTGTGAAGGGCTATAAAATGATTATCACGATGCCGCTTAAAATGAGTGAAGAAAAGCGCCGTTTGCTGCGTGCTTATGGGGCGGAGCTGATTTTAACACCAACTGAATATGCCTATGATCATCCTGAAGGCTATATCGAGATTGCCAAGAAGATGGCTGCGGAAAATGAGCACATACACCTGCTGAACCAGTACGAAAACCCCAATAATCCCGGCGCTCACATTAAAGGCACAGGACCGGAGATCTGGGAGCAAACCGAAGGCAAACTGGATTATTTCGTCAGCGGCATGGGCACGGGCGGCACAATCACAGGCACAGCCAAATACCTCAAAAGCCAAAACCCTAACGTAAAAGTAATTGGCTCTGACCCTGAAGGTTCACTTTACACAGGTGAGGTTGCGCCTTATCAGGTCGAAGGCATTGGCTATGATTTTTACCCCGATGTATTCGAGCCAGAAATTGTCGATAAAATGTACCGCATCCCCGACAAGGAAGCTTTTAACGAAGCACGCCGTCTTCCTAAAGAAGAAGGGATTTTAGCCGGTGGCTCAACAGGCACGGTCATTGCCGCCACACGCCGCTTGCTAACCGAGCTTCAAGAAAAAGGCGAATTAGAGGGCAAAACCATTGTCATGATGGTGCATGATAATGGGCGTTCATATCTTACAAAAATGTATAATGATGAATGGATGGAAGAGCACGGCTTCCTAGACAACAAAAGTTGATTTTTTGCGATCTATCATTTTTACCCGGCTTTCGCGGGACGCAGGTACTTAAACGTACATTTACGTTTCCACGATCCTCGTAAAAATGATATCTCATCAAAAACTGAACTTTTGTATACCGAATTATAAAACAGGAGTAATAAAATGAAATTTTCAACGATTGCAATTCATAAAGGCCAATCTTCCGACAAAGAAACAGGTGCGGTTATCCCGCCAATCTATGTCAGCAGCACATATGAACAAGAAGCCCCGGGTGTTGATAAAGGCTATGATTACTCCCGCGCGGGCAATCCAACACGCAAGTCTTTGGAAGAAGCATTAGCAGGCCTTGAAGGTGGTGCACGCGGCTTTGCCTTCGCCAGCGGATGCGGCGCGCTGACCACACTGATGATGGCGCTTTTGAATGCTGGTGATCATATCATTGTCGGTGATGATGTTTATGGCGGGACTTTCCGCTTCATTGACAAGGTCATCACGCGCTTTGGTGTAAAAGCCAGCTTTGTCGATATGACCGATGCAAGCAATGTCTCGGCTGCCATTACACCGCAGACAAAGATGATTTTCCTTGAAAGCCCGACCAATCCGTTATTGAAGCTGACCGATCTTGAGGCTGTGATTGCCATTGCAAAAAATAATGGCCTGATGACCTGCGTGGATAATACTTTTGCAACACCTTATTTGCAGCAACCATTGAACTTTGGTGCGGATGTCGTTTTGCATTCCACAACCAAATATATCAACGGCCACAGCGATGTTGTCGGTGGTGCCTTAATCACGCGTGAAGACGTTGAAATTGCCCAAAAAATCGCTTTTCATCAAAATGCGCTTGGTGCAACGCCTGATCCGTTGGCTTCTTTTCTGACATTGCGCGGATTAAAGACCTTGGCAGTACGGATGCGCGCGCATGTTGAGGGCGCTGGTGCGCTGGCAGCCTTTCTTGAGGCCCATGACAGCGTGCAGGAAGTGATTTACCCTGGCCTGCCTTCTCACCCGCAACATGAATTGGCACAGCGCCAGATGAAGGCCGCGGGTGGTATGATTTCTATGCGCCTGAAAGGAGACGCGGCGACAACAACCAAGTTCTTGCAGCAGCTCAAGCTGTTTAAAATTGCCGAGAGTTTAGGCGGTGTCGAATCGCTGATTTCTGTGCCCGCACTCATGACCCATGCCAGCATCGAACCCGAAACACGCGAAAGGCTCGGCATCACCGATACGCTGGTGCGGGTCTCTGTGGGGATTGAGGATCCCGAAGATCTGATTGCGGATATGGATGCGGCGCTGAAAGCAACTTTTGCAGCAAAAGCGGCCTAAAGCACAAACGCCGGATCGTTCTCCAGTTCGATTTGCTGCTCTTCAGGCAAAAGCGCCCAAAAGTCGCTTTTCAAAGCCTGCGCTTGATTGCGCACAGCTTCATCATTCGTTTTCTCAAAAACAATATTAGCTATTTCAAACAGGCTTTTTGTTTTAGCGGCTTTAATGAATGCAGTCTCTTTTTGGGGCGCGTTGGCGCGTTCGCCTAGCCAGCGTTTACAAAATGAAACAACGTGCCCGGCCTCGATATTTTCAACCGGATAGTCTTTTAACTTATCCGCAACAACATCAATCCTCAATTTGCGGGAGATCAGTAATTCTTTGTTTGTGCGTCCCAACAGACGGCTTAGCTCATCTTTTGATAAAATAGATTGGCTGTTAAATTTATCTGCCAAACTTATAAGTTCGGCTTGTTGCACCTGTCGCTGCTGTTTGTTTTGTCTGAATTTTGCCATAGAGAGCCTGTAAGTATTTCTGTTACAATTAAAGCATGACCGCCGCTATGAAGCCGCTTTAAAATAACTTTTTGTTAGATGTGATATAGACGCTAATTTAAAGAATGGGAAGAAGGCACCAAAATTGCGTACTGACTTCCATTATCAAGCCCTACCGCGCCATTCTCAACATCTACATCCCCTTCCATCAGAAAATCTGGTCTGCCTTCTATTCCTGCTACAGTATTGAATGCACGTAACGCTCTTGCTGCGTCTTGATGGAATGACTCAAAGGCATGCAATGCATCCTTCTCATCCTGAGGAACCTTAGCACGCTCTTGGTGTACCTTAATTCTTTCTTCCATTTCTTCCAGCTCTGCGCCACCGCGTTGGGAAGCTCTAGCAAGAAGCCCATCTATAATATCTTGTCGAGAACGTACAGTCATATTATGTCCTTTCTAATTCTATATTAGTAAAGAAAGAATAAAAATCTGTCAACCCCACCCTAATTCCGCCAAAATGACGGTGTCACAAGAACAAGCATCGTCAAGACCTCAAGACGCCCAAGAAGCATGCCGAGACATAGCAGCCATTTGGCGGTTGTGGGCAAAGTACTATAATTACCGGACGGCCCAATGGTATCCCCCAGCCCCGGTCCAACATTGGCCATGGCACTGGCGGCGCCTGTCATGGCGGTCATAAAATCAAGCCCCGTCAGCGTCAAAGCAACGGTCAACACAACATTGAAAAATACAAACAGGAACAAAAAGCCCATCACAGCGTTGATCACATCGCTGCTCAATGGCTTCCCCTGATATGATGCTGTGAATGTCCCGTTAGGATATATAAGGGTTTTAAGGTGACGGTTTAATGCTTGAAAGGCAATATCCACCCGTAGCATCTTTATCCCGCCCGATGTCGAGCCTGCACAACCGCCAATATAAGTTACAAAGAAAAAGACAGAGACGGGAAATGCGCCCCATAAGCCGTAATCACTGGCGGCATAGCCCGTGGTTGTAATAATAGAGGTCACATTAAAAGCCGAATAACGGAAACTATCTGCCAACGAGTAGATGTCATTGAACCATAAATGCAGCGTCAGCAACGTGATGGCCACCAACAAAATTCCGCTATAAACCCTGACTTGGGAATCTTTGTGGAAAGAAAATGTGCCTTGATAGACGTATTTCACATACAAAATAAACGGAATTCCACCCAAAAACATAAAGAACGTTGCGGTCATATGGATGGCATAGCTATCGTAAAAGGCCAATGAATTATCGTGTGATGAAAAACCTGCTGTTGCGACAGTTGTCATCGCATGGACAATGGCCTCAAACCTTGGCATGCCAAAGATATTATAAACGATAAAACATGAGGCCGTTAGAAACAGGTAAACATAGATAATCGACCACACGATATTTGTTGTGCGCGGTAATATCTTTTCCGATCTATCGGAGCTTTCCGCACGAAAAAGCTGCATCCCGCCAATTTTAAGGAAAGGCAACAAGATCATCGCAAAAGCCACAATTCCAATTCCGCCAATCCATCCCATAATGGATCGCCATAACAAAATCCCACGCGACATCTCATCAAGTCCCGTAAGCACTGTAGCGCCCGTCGTGGTAACCCCCGATACCGACTCAAAAATGGCATCGGTCATAGAAAGATCCAAGTCACTGATATAAAGCGGAATAGCCGAGAAGAAGCTCACGACAAACCATATGCTGATCGTCATCAAAAAAGCGCCGCGAATGGACAGCGTGCGCGGAAAAGTGCTGTTTGAAATACAAAGACCACCGCCGACAAAAATGGCAAAAATAGCGCTCCATCCAAAGGCACTGGCATTTTCATGCCCGTCATACAAGTCCAATATAAAAGGAAACAGCAGAGCACCACCCAGCGTGAGAAGTAAAACACCAATGGTAAAGAATATGATTTGAAGATTAGTGGACATTTACACCATTTGCCTGTATGAAAGTGTCACTCTAACAAAGTTAATACAATCAGAGCGCACACGCGTTATTATAAGAGGGACATGATATGAGTAAAGGAAAAGTTGTTCTCGCCTATTCCGGTGGTCTGGATACATCTGTGATTTTGAAATGGCTGATTGAAGAAGGCTATGAAGTGATTGCCTATATGGCCGATGTTGGACAGGACGAAAATTTTGAGGCCGCACGCGCAAAAGCGCTTAAAATCGGCGCGACCAAAGTTTACGTTGAAGACCTCAAGGAAGAGTTTGTCCGCGACTATATTTTCCCGGCTGTCAAATCTCAGGCCATTTACGAAGGCCGCTATTTGCTCGGCACATCCGTGGCGCGTCCGATTATCGCCAAACGTCAGATTGAAATTGCCGAAAAAGAAGGCGCGCAATTTGTTTCTCACGGTGCAACAGGAAAAGGCAATGATCAGGTTCGTTTCGAATTATCCTACTATGCGCTCAAGCCTGATGTGACAGTTCTGGCGCCCTGGAAGATGGATGCTTTCCTGACACGTTTCCAAGGTCGCTCCGATATGTTGAATTATGCTGACCAGCACGGCATTCCAGTAACAGCCACACGCAGCAAACCTTATTCCGAGGATGATAATTTGCTTCACATCTCTCACGAGGCAGGAATTTTGGAAGATCCCAATGCCGCCGCAGACGAAGATGTGTATTCCCGTACAAGCTCCATCGCCGATGCACCGGATGTTGCAGATGTGCTTAGCATTAATTTCGAGCAAGGCATTCCTGTACGCGTGACAAACATGGCAGACGGTACTGTAAAAGAAAACCCGCTCGAACTTTTTGATTACCTCAATGAGCTTGGCACAAAGCACGGTATTGGTCGTTTGGATATGGTTGAAAACCGCTTTGTCGGTATTAAATCCCGCGGCGTTTATGAAACACCGGGCGGTGAAATCCTTTATAAAGCCCACCGCGACCTTGAAGGCCTCACCATGGATCGTCAGGTTATGCGTATCCGCGACCATCTGTCTTTGGATGTGGCAGAGCTGATCTATAACGGCTTTTGGTTCTCACCGGAGTTTGATTTGCTGATGACTACTATGGATAAGGCACAGGAAAATGTAACAGGTACTGTACGCATTCAACTGCTCAAAGGCTGTGCATATCCGCTCGCACGCACAAGCCCTGTTGCGCTATATGATCCGGTGCAATCGTCTATGGATGAAGAAGGCGGCTATGATCAAAAAGATGCCGATGGCTTTATCAAGATCAATGCCGTGCGCCTGCGCAATAATACTAACGTGCTTGGCTCAACCAAGGTTGGAAAAGTCAATAAAGCGGCTTAATTTCCAGCTCTTCATGAACATTAAAAAAAAGCGGCTTTGAATAAGTCGCTTTTTTTCTAGAAAACCACGTGACATACGCAAAATGAAACGTTAAAGAGAGCGCCAAGGCGATCACGCCACCATAAATATAACACGGGAAGATCTTTCATGGACATTCACGTCATCTATGCCACAATTGGTTTTTTACTGGCAGCTTACTCTGTTATCGGCAATGACTCGGTGCAAACACTGGGCACTTTTATTGCCTCGAATATTAAATCCTTTAAATGGTATTGGCTCTGGCTGGCGGCGAGTGCTGTTTTGATTTTCACGGTTTCTTATGGGTGGCATATCAATGGTGGTGACATTTCTTATGGACGCCTGAACAAAATCCCGCCCGTTGAAATCCAATGGTATCACGCAGCAGCCCCCCTTGTACTGGTGCTTTTGACGCGCATCGGGATACCGGTATCAACAACGTTCCTTGTGCTTTCAACTTTTGCGTCTACTTTTGTGCTGGAAAAAATGTTGGTCAAGTCCATTGTCGGCTACGGCCTTGCCGCCGTGGTAGCCTATGCCTTATGGATGATTATTTCCCGCTTTATGAATGAGAAATACAACAAGGTCAAAAAAGAGCACCGCGTGCATTGGCGCGTGATGCAATGGCTGGCGACCGGCTTTTTGTGGTATTCATGGCTCTCGCATGACATGGCCAATATTGCCGTCTTCTTGCCGCGTGAACTTCCGTTGAACATGCTGGTGGGTGTGATTGCGTTGCTTGTCTTTTGGCTGGGTGTTATCTTTTATAGCCACGGCGGTAAAATCCAGAATATCGTTTTGGAGAAATCCGGTACGCGCTTTATGCGCTCGGCCACAATCATCGATCTGGTCTACGCCTTCTTACTGATCTATTTCAAGGAAATGAACGATATCCCGATGTCGACTACTTGGGTGTTTGTTGGCCTCCTCACAGGGCGCGAGCTGGCGATTGCCACCACTTACCGCCAACAATATCACCTCGGCTATGTCTTTCCACTGATCGGCAAAGACTTCCTGAAAATGATGATTGGTTTGGGTGTCTCCGTTGGCCTTGTCATGGCTATCCATTACGGTATTCATGGCGGTGGCGCAGCGATGTAATCGTTTGTTTTACTAAGAACAATGAACCGACCTCGACCGAGGTTCAGAAGTTTGACATAACGTCTGTTTTCCCCTATAATCTACACATGTTTAATGAGTAGGGATACAGAATGCCGGATTCGATATATTTTTCAGATTTAGCCTCGATCACACAACTGACGGCTGATGTCAAAAACCTTCCTCCCAATATTGTAATTGCATCGGGAGCAACACGTCACGATAGGCGTATTGATGCTGCCCGCATTTTAAATAGCACGCCAGAGGTCAATGCCGTTGCCATTATAGAACCCCAGCGCCCGCAAATTGATCTTGCACTGAAAGAATTGTTTACTCTTGCAAATGACAAAAGGATTAGTAAAAAACACAGCCTTCAAAGCTCAACATCCATCTCGGATACATTTATGACATACGCTATTGCCAGGTATAATCAATTAAATGCTGGTTGCGATAGAACACAAACAGCAACAGTTTTAAAGAGCACAGTCGATCAGATTAGCAACTTTTGGGATTCCTCACTTCAGGAGGGAAAAGATCTGCCCAATCTAACAAACACACTGACGACAACAACATATGCCCCTCAATATAGACAAAACCTTCCGACAAACACCATCAATGTACATATAGATGCGCCCAATGATCAAAGCGATATTCGCCTTATTGAAGTTGTTTCCGGGTCAGGCACTCTTGTATTTTCAGATAACGATTTCGAAGTTCTTTCGCCCTCGGAGGCAATCCCGACAAAACGCATTCGTCCACTACATACAGGCATAGACTGCTGGGAACTTCTTGCAGGATCATCCCTTGTTATTCGTAATCTATCGGACAAAACCACAAAAATGGGTGCCCGCCCAACTGTGCATGCACATGGTCTTGGATCACTTCACGGAACAGAGCAAAGACTGACCTACAGACATGACTTTATTATGGCCTAATATACCTGGGAAACGGTTTTTAAGTTACTTCTTCTTACCATTCCCCTAGCCTTTACAAGGCCGCTCGATTGAATATTGAAAGCCATCTCCCCTCGGGGATATTTTTATTGACATATCCACACCTCCTCTTTATAGAGAACAGCAATAAGGAGGTCAAATTATGACTAAACCACTTTATGCCGTAGATGAAGGCACAGATATCGAGCCGTATAATCGTGCAAAACTACCTGAAAATACCGAGCGTTTTTTTACTGAGGAGATCCTCCCACAAATTGACGAGCATTTTGCCGCTGCCCGTACAGGAGGAAGGCCTGACCGATATATAAAACAATATTTACCAGTCTGTGTTGACCATGGCGCACATGCTGACCATAGCCATATCAAAAACAACCCTCACTTCAATGAAATTGTACAAAGAGAAGGTGTTAAAAATATTGATATTGGCGGCAATATGAATAAAGGATGGGCTTACTTGCGCGTTGATTTTGAGTAAACGCGGTGACAATTTCCCTAGCATTTACAAGGTCATTCCATTAGGATGGCCTTGTTTTTTATGAGGAACCAAAGCAATGAGCACAGCAGATAAAGCCAATAAAATGTGGGGCGGGCGTTTTGAGGAAAAGCCCAGCGATATTATGGAGCAAATTAATGCCTCCATCGGTGTTGACCAGCGTTTGTGGCGTCAGGACATTACCCTTTCCCGTGCGCATTGCGAGATGTTGGTTCGCCAAAATATTATCAGCGCCGAAGATGGTAAAGCGATCCTTGATGGTCTTGAGCAAGTTTGGGGCGAGATTGAACGCGGCGAGCTGCAATTCACGCCCGCGCTTGAAGATATTCATATGAATGTTGAGAGCCGCCTGAAAGAGATTATTGGTGAGGCCGCAGGACGCCTTCACACCGCGCGCTCCCGCAATGATCAGGTTGCTACAGATTTTCGCATGTGGGTCCGTGATGCGGCCGGTGATTTAGTGAGTAAAATCGAAGCCTTACAAGCTACAATTGAATCGCTTTCGCAAAAACACAGCAAAGATGTCATGCCGGGCTTTACGCATTTGCAAGCTGCTCAACCTATTACACTGGGTGTGCATCTGGATGCCTATGCGCAGATGATCGAGCGCGATAAGTCACGCCTGCTTGATTGTGCAAAGCGTGTGAATGAGTGTCCGCTGGGTGCGGCCGCTTTGGCAGGAACACCCTACCCGATTGACCGCGACTATACAGCCGAAAAACTCGGCTTTGATCGCCCGATGAGCAATACGCTGGACGCCGTATCAGCGCGTGATTTTGCCAATGAATTCCTCTTTGCCTGTGCACAGGCAGGATTGCACCTCTCTCGCTTGGCGGAAGAAATTATCCTTTGGGCAACGCCGCAATTCGGCTTTATTCAGCTTAGCGATGCATGGAGTACAGGCAGCTCGATCATGCCGCAAAAGAAAAACCCTGATGCGGCAGAATTAGTGCGCGGGAAGACGGGACGCCTGACGGGCAATCTTGTACAGCTGATGACTGTGATGAAAGGCCTGCCGCTGGCTTATAACAAGGACATGCAGGAAGATAAGGAAAGCGCCTTTGATAGCTATGATACGCTCGTGCTGTGCTTGGAAGCCATGCGCGGTATGTTAGAGAGCGCCACGTTCAAAACAGATGCCATGCTGGAAAGTGCAGAGATGGGCTTTACCACTGCCACGGCGCTGGCAGATTGGCTGGTGATGGAGCTTAACCTCCCCTTCCGTGAGGCACACCACGTCACAGGTGCCGTTGTGAAGATGGCGGAGAATAAGGGCTGCAAGCTTGATGGGCTTTCCCTTTCCGATCTGCAATCTGTGCACGCCGATATTACGGATGACATTTTCCGCGTTTTGAGCGTGAAGAAATAGCATTTGACATATCACCTAACATCTGATAACGTCGACGTATTCTAAAAATTGGAGAAAGAATACAGTGATGCATCCAAACACCGTAAAAGAAACAATCGAAGCATTTACTAAGTTAGTCGATAAACTTAATAGCATCGAACAGGACGCCAAAGGCAGTGCAAAAAATGGCTTTCCTACACAAAAGGACTACCCATCTGATATCATCACTACTGCAGAAAAAATTACACTTGATTGTCAGGATTTACGCAAACAAATTCAGCCCTTTATCAATGGAAAAGAACCCATTACACAAACTGTTATTGAAACCATGAATGCAAGATTAAACCACCTATCACTCATGACTGATATATCCAAAAACACCATAAAAACCCTTCACCCATTGGGTGGAAAAATACCGACACCCATCAAAATTCTATCAGTCACACTTATTTTTGGACTTGCTACAATTGCATGGAAAGCCCACACGTCTCCAGAAGATAAAATCACCCACGAACCTGAAATCAACACTGCCGAACAACCCCATCTCCAAAACGCCCCATCTCCTGACAAATAGTTGATTACACCGGATAAATTGACTTAACCAAGCAAAGCACCCAATATAACCCCATGAAAAAAATGGAAAAGTCATTATTATCCTTTGTTTTCGCAAGTGGTGCAGCCGTTTTTTATGCAACAACCCCTTCCGAGCCCCTATCGGTGGAACGCGCTTTGGATCATGAGCACTATACTGAAATCAAGCTCCTCGAACGGGACTGGGATGCGTGCGTTATCGGCACAAGCGGGAGAAAATTCCGAGCCAAAAATACTGAAGGGAAGCCCCTAACAGGCACCGTCTGCGCTGACCACTTTGGGGACGGTGCAACAATCCTGATCCAGCTCAATTAAACTATTTTTTGAAACATTTATGTTGACATAAAACCATATCTTCCCCCATAACTTGCCCATCATAAAAATTTGAAGGGCAAGATAATGGTTGATTTTATTGCAACAGCACACACAGACAATATCACAACAATACATAACAAAACCCCAGCCAAAAATACTTACACCCATACGTTATCGGCAAGTCAGTTAAAGTTATCAGCTGCCCTGTATGCTCTTTTAGATTTTGGCGCTATTGATGAGCGGAATGCACGTGCCCTCTTCCGGATATGGGATAATGCCATTGATTTATCAAAGACATTTGCAAACACAACAGAAACTGGCGCAACAGCTTATACCGTTGGACTTCAAAATAACTCGGGACAAACGCATTATATATCTGCCGTAGGATTTAGAGGCGGCGATGTAAAAATGACCGGAAACCCCGAGAGAGCAAAACAATATAGCTCCCCCCAAGCAGCTATTATGGAAGCACAATATGCTAAAAAGTTTTTATTTCCCGCATATAAAACGGCATCATGCAAGGTAACCGCAATTACTAAACCAGAAGCGGCACCCCGTTCTAATTCACAGCCGATTTCGCCATCTCCAGCGCATACATGATATTAACCGTGGCTTTTATAGCGCCTTCTTCGTGCGCATAGATATAGTCCGTCACATCAATATAATCCGCACCGGCCTGCGCGAGGGCACCGCAATTTTCATTAGTGATATCGCTCCCGCGTACAGCGATGACTACATCATCATTTTTGGCTCTGAGCTTGGCAATTTTCGCAGGATCGGCGGAGATCATCACAAAATCTCCCTCTTCCGTTTCGCTTTCAAGGCCAATAATAGCATCCTCGCCTAAAGCATCCCGTGCCTGCGCAAAGCCTTTAGAGATGATAACACCATCCGCTTCAAACTCCCCTGCCAAACCGATCTCGTCTTTCAGTATGGCGATAGCACCCTCGACCTTGATAATTTGCACGGCAAGTGCTGCGGCATCACGCGCACCTTCCTCAACCGTGATTTCGATCATTTGGTTATTGCGCGCGTAACCGGAGCTTTGATTGATCGCCAAATTCATCTGACGCATTTTGCGCAAAATATCGCCCATCGCATTTTTATCTGCAACGGCTTTTATCCGAATATAAATGCCGCACGGCGGTGCGCCCGTCTTGTCCGTCATAATGTTTTCCTCCATAGTGATAGCGTTATGAGTGATATCATTTTAAAGGTCAAGAATTTAGGTGTGCGCTTTGGTTCGACCAAAGCCGTCAAAGATGTCAGCTTCTCGGTGAAGCGCGGTGAGACGCTGGCACTTGTCGGGGAAAGTGGCTCGGGAAAATCAGTCTCTGCGCTTTCTATTATGCGCTTGCTGCCTGATACAGCTTCGCATCCTGAAGGCTCTTCTATTATCTTTGAAGGTGAAGAGCTAATTGGCAAGCCTGATCACTTTATGCGGCATTTGCGCGGGCAAAAAATCGGCATGATCTTTCAGGAGCCGCAAAGTGCGCTCAACCCGCTTCACACGATTGAGCGCCAAATTGCCGAACCTTTGCGTACCCACAAAAATATGGGCAAAAATGCAGCGCGGACACGTGTTTTGGAATTGCTGGATCTGGTGGGGCTAGGTGCGATGAAAGACCGCCTGAATGCCTATCCGCATGAACTCTCGGGCGGGCAGCGGCAGCGAGTAATGATTGCGATGGCGCTTGCGAACGAGCCGGATTTACTGATTGCCGATGAGCCGACAACAGCGCTGGATGTAACCGTACAGGCACAAATTCTGGAGCTTTTACAAGACCTCAAAGCACGCCTGAATATGGCGCTCATTATTATTACCCACGATTTGGGCGTGGTCGAGAAGATGGCGGATGATGTATGTGTGATGCAGCATGGCGCAGTGGTCGAGCATGCCCCGACTGCGCAAATCTTTAAAAAGCCCAAACATGCTTATACTAAGCGCCTGCTTAACGCGCATCCTTCCGGTGAAGCTATTCCGGCGGATCATGATGCGCCCGTGATCTTGCAAGGCACGGATATTCAAATTCACTTCCCCAAGAAAAAGAATTTCTTTGGTCACGTGACCGATTGGGTGAAGGCCGTCGATCATATCAATATCACGGCACGTGCAGGTCAAACGATCGGCGTGGTCGGTGAGAGCGGATCGGGCAAGACAACGCTCGGGATGGGGCTCTTACGTCTGGTCAGATCCGAGGGCAGCATCACCTTTAACGGCGCAGATATCAGCCACAAAAACTTCAAGCAAATGCGCCCCTTACGCGAGGATATGCAGGTGGTGTTTCAAGACCCGTTTGCCTCTCTTTCACCGCGGATGAGTGTCGGGCAGATTATTGGTGAGGGACTCGGCATTCACCGCAAAAACCTGAGCCGTGAAGAGCGCGATGCTTTGGTGTGTGAAGCGCTTGAGCAAGTCGAGATGGACCCCGCGACACGTCACCGCTATCCGCATGAATTTTCCGGCGGTCAGAGACAGCGGATTTCAATCGCCCGCGCCCTTGTTCTAAAGCCAAAATTTATTATGCTTGATGAGCCCACAAGTGCTCTGGATGTATCCGTACAGGCCGAGATCATTGACCTGCTGCGCGGGTTACAGGATAAGCACAAGATCTCCTACCTCTTTATCTCCCATGATTTGCGCGTGGTCAAAGCCATGGCGCATGATCTCATCGTGATGCAGCATGGTAAAGTTGTCGAAGCAGGCGCAGCCGCAGATATCTTCGCCAACCCGCAGAAGGACTACACGAAAAAGCTCCTCAATGCAGCACTCAACATGAAGGCAGCCTAAGTGGATTTTGTATTTATTACTATTTTAGGTTTTTTAATGGGGCTTGTGACAGCTATCTCTGGTGGGGCTGGTGTTTTTGCTGTCCCTGCGATGCTGGCTTACGGGATGCCACCGATTAATGTTTTGGCGCTTAACAAAATTTCTGACCTTGGCGTTTTACTGGGTGCTGCCCGAAATTACATCAAACATGGCGAGATAAACTGGCGCTTGGTTGCCATTGCCACCCTCCCCCTTTCTCTTGGTGCTTTGATCGGGGCGCAATTTTCGGTGAGCGTCCCCTCTGATTTTCTCAAAGGCTTTATCATCTTTGCCGTGTTGGTTGGCATCGTGATTTTGCTACACCCCATCAAACCAAAAGAACATAAAAAACCGCACTATGCCGTTGGCATCCCCGCCCTGATTGCTGTTGGTTTTTGGAGTGGCGCCGTGGGCATGGCGGGTGCAACATTTGCTGTTTTGGTATTGGTGCTGTTTTTCAGGCGCTCTTTTTTAGGCGCACGCAGTGTCGAGATTGTTTCTGTGATACCAGGTACCTTTATTGCCGTTGCCATTTTGGGCTTGCATTCAACGCTTGACCTGACACTGGCCGCTTGCATCTTTTTCAGCAGCGCATTGGGCGCGTTTGCAGGATCAAAACTTGCCATTAAAAAAGGCTCACGCTTTATTCGCTACAGCATGGTGGGAATTTCCATACTGATGCTGATGAAGGTGCTTTATGACCTTCTCTTAGCCTAACGCCCCATAGCAATGCCTTCACGGCGGGGATCGGCAGCACCTTTGATCAGGCCATCTTTGATGGTGATAGCGGTCAGACCGCTATTCATATCATCCCTTACGATATCATGTCCTAATGCCTGCAAAGCTTCCAAATCCTGTGCGCCGACCTCGGCTTCCGTGGCTTTGCCACGGGCAAGGATATGGGGCATATTAAGAGCATCTTGCACATCCATATTCCAATCAAGTACAGCGATCAAGCTTTGCAAGACGTAACCGATAATACGGCTGCCGCCTGCTGATCCCAAAGCTAAAACAGGGCTTCCGGCCTGATCAAAGACAATGGTCGGGGACATGGAGGATCTGGGGCGCTTTCCACCCTCAACCCGATTGGCACGCGGGTTATTTTGCTCATCTGTCGGGGTAAAGGCAAAATCGGTGAGCTGGTTATTCAGCAAAAACCCATCCACCATCAGATAAGACCCGAATGCGCTTTCAATAGAGCTGGTCATGGAGATCACATTACCATCCTTATCAATGGCGGTGATGTGGCTGGTGCCCGGACGATCAATCGAGCCATCTTCGCCGTATAGCTCACCATTCCAAGCAGGTGGTTGTCCCGCTTGCACATCGCCCATCAGCTTATCTTCGGCAATAAGAGCGCTACGCTGCGCAATATAAGCGGGATCAAGCAAAGCCATATTCGGCGTATTCACAAAATCCGGATCAGCCATATAGCGCGCGCGATCGGCGAATGCCAGACGGCTGGCCTCGGTGATTTCATGCCATGTGGGCTCCTTGAAACGCTCGATCATGGCCAAAATTTGTAGAATTGTTAGACCGCCCGATGAAGGTTCGCCCATGGAACAAACAATATAAGCGCGATACGGCCCACAAACCGGATCACGGCTTTTGACCTGATATTCCTTGAAATCACGGACGGTTAACAATCCCGGATTTTCAGCATAATTTTGCACAGCTTCGATGATATGCTGTGCAATTTCTCCCGTGTAAAAGGACTTAGCACCGGAAAAAGCAAATGTTTTGAGCGTTTCTTCATAGGCCGGATTTTTGAGCATACCCTTTTGAGAGAAGTAATCGGGCAGATGCTCTTTATGTGCTGTGATCATTTTGGCAAGGCGTGGCGTGATCGCAAAGCCCTCACGCGCCAACACTAGCGCATCCTCGAATAGCTCCATCCATGTCACGGTACCATAGCGTTCATGCAACTGCTCCAGCAGCATCGGCACACCGGGGACACCGACGGGACGGCCGCCCTTGCGTGCCTCATCAAACTCCATCCCGTTAAAGAGATAAGGGCTAGCGAGATAAGGCGCCGTTTCACGCGCATCATAGGACTTCAGCTCCTTGCTCTTCGCATCGTAATAAAGCACAAACGCACCCCCACCAAGACCGGAGCTTTGTGGCTCGACAAGTCCCAAAACAAGCTGCGCGGCGATGGCTGCATCTGCGGCTGATCCACCACGCGCAAGGATTTTATAGCCCGCTTCGGTGGCCAAGGGATGCGCCGTGGTCATCATAAATTCCTGTCCCACGGCGGCCTTTGCGGCCTGAAACCCTGTGGCAATTTCCGGATCAGGGCGGCTTATTTGCGCATCAGCAGGTGAGACAGCCATTTGCAAAACAAAGCATAACGCGATAAAATAACGGAATATCATAGTTTTTCCTTGACCTAAGAGCGTGAGAAGGTTACCAAGTGTGATCTTTTTTGCACATGCAGGGAAGAATTTTTTAACCCGAGGGTCTTTTATAGCTCTCACAATTACTCTTTGAAAGGGGTGAGCACTGTGGTCGGTGTAAGTGTACGCGATAACAATGTTGAAAAAGCGTTGAAAATTCTGAAAAAGAAGATGCAACGTGAAGGCGTGTTCCGCGAGATGAAAATCCGTCGTCACTACGAAAAGCCATCGGAGCGTAAGCTTCGCGAAAATGCGGAGAATATCCGTCGTTCTCGTAAGATGGATCGTAAACGTCGCGATCGTGAC
>JBFHFW010000004.1:0-20081 GCA_041583395.1 Alphaproteobacteria bacterium | reverse complement strand
TAATATAGGAGCCCCGGATGCACATTCGCACGAGGCAAGAGGAGTGCCATGAGACTAGATGGAACATTGGCCGAAGCGGGGCTTAAGCCGTTTATTGAAGAAACTTTTGAAATGGGCGCGCATAAGCTGCCAAAAGTCTGGATCGTTGTTATAGATGCCCAAAAGGCGCATTTTTTCCGAAAGCCTGATGGTGGTCTGGAAAAAATCGGTGAAGCACTTCCTGATAAAAATGCCGCATCCGAAATCACCAACGAAACGAGTGGACGCATGCAGGCTTCCGGCAGTGGTGGGCGGCACCGGCTGGAGGCTCATGATGAGGCACTGAAACATGAATCTGAAGCGTTTATGAAATCTCTGGCTGATCTTTTACATGAGGCAGCAAGCAAGCATGCTTTTGATCGGCTTGTGCTTGTGGCAACACCAAGGATGCTTGGCATGCTAAGACCCCTACTCCATAAGGATGTTGATATGCGCATCAATGCAGAAATAGACAAAGACCTTACTCATCTGGATGAAAGAGAGCTTTGCCATTATCTGGATGAAACTTTATGGGCAAGTCGGCTAATGCATTAATTTTGAGAATTGTAATGAACCGGCAAACACCGATCGGGAGAAGATGAACAATTTGCGCAGCACAGTGCTTTAAGTTCTTCGATGTTCTGGATAAAGATGTCGTCATTTTTAACAAAAACACCAATTTTTTGCAGATCCTTAATGGCACGTGAAAAAGTTTCAGCCTTCATTCCCATACGCGTAGCGGCCAGATGTTTATCATAGGGGAATTCGACATATCCATCACTCGTGATTTTACCCAGATATAGCTGAAGCAAAAAGCATCCGACACGCTGGGTTGTGTTCATGACAGCCAGATGCTCGTTTTCAAGTTGCAGGCGCTGTATATGCCGGGTCATGCTTTGCATCATGTGTAAAGCGAGTTCCGGCTTTTTCATCACGATATTTTTTATCACTGATGCCGGTAGCTCAATAACTTTGGCATCTTCCACGGCTTCGGCATTGTGCGGGTAAGAAGCTCTCTCAATCAAGATAGCTTCGCCGAAACTATCCGCGCGCGTAAAAAGTGCCAGAACAGATTCATTGCCTTCCATCGTTGTTTTATAAAGCTTGATCCAACCGCTCATAATTACAAAAAAACGATCGGCCCGATCTCCATGCGCAAAAATGGATGAGCGTTTGGGGTAGGTTTTGACCTTAGATGCGGTAAGAATATTTTGAATATCACTTTGTTCTAACCCCTGAAAAAATGGCAATGATTGTAGAAAATATACAGTCTCGGACATGCTTGCTTTCCTTTGACCTTGCTGCGGATTAAGAGAACAAGTTTATACAAACACAGGTTGCATTTTCTCTCAAAGAAAATACATCCCATCATACGGAAGTATTATGGTGGGCTTGAATGCAGTAATTACAGCACGAAATAAAGAGATATTGATAAAAATCAAAGAAATACGGCACATGATTAATTTAGGCTCGGGATAGGAAGTGAAATAATGATCTCTGCCTTTCATCGATATCTTTTTTTAACCACGCTAGCTGTTTCTACTGTTTTAGCTACAACAAGCAGCGCTGTTGCCCGTACCAAACAATCATCCACAACACATCCCAAGGAGGAAAAATCTATGAAACTGACAAGTCCATCTTTTAAAAATCAAGCCAATATTCCTGTTAAATATAGCTGTGATCATGACAATATTTCACCTGAATTGATCTGGGAGGATGTGCCAAAGGGCACAAAAAGCTTCGCCATTATCAGTGATGATCCTGATGCTCCCGCGGGAACATGGACGCACTGGCTGGTTTATAATATTCCGAAACAGGTGCGCCATATGCCTGAATACATGCCTGCTCAGGAGACATTGAAGGATGGCACGCTTCAGGGGCTTAATGATTTTCGTAGAATCGGTTATGGGGGAGCATGCCCACCTGAAGGTCATGGCAAACACCACTACCATTTTAAAATCTATGCTCTAGATACCGTACTGGATCTTAGACCGGGTGCCACCAAAGAACAGTTGGAGGAAGCAATCCGCCCCCACATTCTGGATTGGGCACAGCTTATCGGTTTATATGAACGTCCGCAGAAACCACACTAATGAGGTGATTATGTGAATAAAATATAAGAAAACAGGGGCATAATGTGCCCCTGTCCCTTTTGGGATTGAATTCCCTTTTATTTTTATGCGACCTGCTTCACATGACTGCTCTCGGCGTAACAGGACTGAGCACAGCGTTTACAAATTTCTGCGCAGCGCTGCATAGCTTCATTGTCGATCGCTCGGCAACTGGTTGCGCATTGCTCACAAATATGTGCGCAAATATCACATAGCTGATCAATCAATGGGGCACGAATGGTCAGCAAATTTGCTGTCACCTGACAGATTTCAATTGTCGCCATCAGGCGCTTTATATGCCCTGATGATAGCTGCTTACCACCGCTCTCATCACCATGATAGGCCAGCATTTCCTGACAAATCATGTGGCATTCCTGACACGCGGCAATCGCCGTTTTGCGTTCATTGCTCATCATTTTTCTCTCCTTATCACGAAGACAAGCCACCCTTAGGCAGCCCGCCCTCTTCCCATTGCTAATTCAACGACGTTTGTGAGTTCTTCAGGATTTGCATCCTCCCGCAAAATATGCCCAAAAGATAAAATTCCTTTTGGCTCACCATTTTTGCCCATAACGATCAAACGCCCGACCTTATGTCTGCGCATTTCATCGGCAGCCTGGTTCAGCGTATCACCCTCCTGACAGCTATAGATCTCTTTGCTCATGTAGCTTTTGACCTGTTCCCGATTAGGGTCTTTGCCTTGAGCCACCGCACGGGTAACAATATCGCGGTCTGTGATCATTCCTTCGATCTTATTATTTTGACCAACGGGCAAAACGCCGCACTCGGCTCTTTTCATTTTTTCTGCGGCTTCTTTCAGCGTTGCGTCCGCTTTTACAAACTGTAAGTCACACGCCATAAGGTCTTTTACTTTTGTATTCGCCATCGTGAATATCTCCTTTAAATGGGTTAATGGTAACGAGCATGTGATCATATTATGTAGGGGATGCTCTTTGATATTTATCAAAGACGATTGTGTGCGCTATATCCCGTTATCGAAATTTTACCGAAAAACAAAAAAGCGCCTCAAGGGGCGCTTATAACAGATTGAAATAATTGGCACCGTACGGGATTCACATTAAACGCCTATCGAATTGATTTAAAATAAACTTTCATTTCCCAAAAAACCAAAGGCCACCAAAAAGGCCACCTTTTTTATTTTCAAACCTCTCCGCCGATGCCTTTAAACTTCTCTACGAATGACGCCACCTTCTTAAATACGCTCTGTTTCTTAATGAGATATTGTGGGTTTAATGGACTCATTTTAGGCAAAATAGCATTCAACTCGGTTCCATTATCGCTAGCAAATTCGCGTTTCATAGAAGCTTTAACATAGCGCCTTGCCGCTTCTTTATCCAAATTCTCAGTATCAACAAGTTCTTCTAATTCCCGTCTTTGTTCGGCTTGGGCAAAGGTATAAAATGCCTCCATTATGCTTGCTTTATCCGCAATTTGATCAAGATTTGTCTGATTGATAAAATCGACTAAAAGCCCTTCTTTGGCTCGGTGCCCAAGGCTAGAGCGTATCATCCGTTGCACATCTTCGAGCAACACCCCCTTATCTTTTACTTTTTTATTTTTCTCAAATATTTGCTCTAAAATATAGTCCAGATTAATTTCTTGAGATTTAAGCAAGTCGACCTCAAAAACAATGTCTTCCCAATCTATAGTCGACTCTTCTTTATCATTAGCTGCTTTTTCCCTGCGCAACCATTCCCGAATATCATTGTAAGCAGATCTATAATCTTGAGATTTCCGCTCTGCTGGAATTTTAATAGCCTTTAGTGCCACCAGATCTTCATCACTTAAATAATGTTTTTCTTTAAATGACTCTACAGCCGCAGAATCTGACATATCAACTTTTTGAAATGCCTTTAAAGCGGCAAATTCATCGTAATTTTGCAGTACGTTTTCAATACGCAAATATTCGCCAAAGAGCTTAACGAAGGCTTTCTTGTCAGCCTCCTTAACAATATCATCAGGATTAGGAAAGCGTTGTTCTAACTCAGTTACAACCTCTACAAACCCTCTCCGTGCCTCACCTGTTGCAGCATCACTGAAGCCTTCCATGTACTCTTTGTAGCTCTTTTCTAAAACCACATTTTTTGTATTCGTATCGCCAAACAAAGTAATAGCGTCAATGGTTGCCTGCTCTAGATCGCGGAAGGTGACGATATTGCCGAAAGTTTTGGTTGCATCGTAAATGCGGTTAGTACGCGAATAGGCTTGCATTAAACCGTGATAGCGCAGATTCTTATCAACAAACAACGTGTTAAGCGTCGGGGCATCAAAGCCAGTGAGAAACATCCCCACCACAATCAATAAATCAATTTCTTGGGATTTAACCCGCTTGGCTAAATCGCGGTAGTAATTTTGAAAACCTTTGCTATCCACACTAAAATTGGTTTTAAAGAATGCGTTATAGTCATTGATAGCGGAGCTTAAAAACTCTTTAGCACTGCTATTCATAGCCGATACATCAAAGCTTTCATCCTGAATATTGCCCACGGCATCTTGTTCTTCATTGGCGCTAAATGAGAAGATAGTCGCAACCCTAAGCGGCTTGTCGCTGTTCACCTGCAATGCGTTCAGTGTTTCATAGTATAGCTTGGCCGCGTCCACACTATTGACCGCAAACATGGCATTAAAGCCTTTATTGCCCCCCTGTAAGCGATGGGTTTTTTGGCGAAAATTATCCAAAACATATTGTGATATCTCTCGAATGCGCTCTGGATGCAGTAAGGCCTGTTTATTTTCTGCGGCACTGAGCTTTTCAAGGTTTTGCTCACTCTCAAGGGCTTTGAACTTCGGGCGGACATCATTATAGTCCACCTTAAACTTAAGCACCTTTTCATCACGAATAGCATCAGTAATCACATAAGAATGAAGCTCACGACCAAAAACGCTGGCTGTGGTTTCAGATCCCAAAGCATTTTGTGGAAAAATCGGCGTGCCTGTAAAGCCAAACTGATAAAAGCGCTTAAACTTCTTCTTTAAATTTTTCTGCGCTTCACCAAATTGGCTGCGATGACACTCATCAAAGATAAAAACCACCTGCTTATTGTAAACAGGCAAATCACTTTCACTCTTTATCAAATTATTGAGCTTTTGAATGGTTGTGACAATGATCTTATTATCATCTTTATCCAGATTATTCTTAAGCCCTGCTGTGCTGTCAGAGCCATTCACGCTATCAGGGGAAAAGCGCTGATACTCCTTCATTGTTTGATAGTCGAGGTCTTTACGATCAACCACAAAGAAAACCTTATCAACAAACTCCAAATCAGTTGCCAAGCGCGCCGCCTTAAAGCTTGTGAGTGTTTTCCCTGATCCTGTTGTGTGCCAGATATAGCCACCGCTCTCGGTCTTACTCCAGCTTTTAGCCACATAGGAGCTGTTGATCTTCCACAAAATGCGTTCAGTCGCGGCAATCTGGTAAGGGCGCATCACCAGCAAATTATTGCTGACATCAAACACTGAATAATGCAGCAATACATTCAGCAAAGTCGATTTTTGAAAGAAAGTGGCGGTAAAATCTTTCAGGTCTTTAATCAGACTATTATCCGCCTTTGCCCAGTTCATGGTGAAATCAAAGCTGTTTTTGTCGCGCTTGGTTGTATTGGCGAAATAGCGCGTATCCGTCCCGTTAGAAATCACAAAAAGCTGCACATACTTATAAAGCGAGTTATCGCTGTTAAAGCTTTCCTTGCTGTAGCGGTGGATCTGGTTAAAGGCCTCACGAATGGCAACGCCGCGCTTTTTAAGCTCGACCTGCACCAATGGCAAACCATTGACCAAAATCGTGACATCATAGCGATTGGCGTGGGAGCCTGTTTGCTCGAACTGTTTAATGACCTGCACTTTGTTGCGGGATATATTGGCTTTGTCGAGCAAATATATATTTTGAATCCGACTATCATCAAACACAAAATCATGGATATAGTCATCATGGATTTTGCGGGTTTTATCGAGGATATTATCGCTGGGCTTGTCCAGATAAATTTCAACAAAGCGCCGCCATTCGCCGTCAGAGAACTCAACCTTATTCAAGGCCTGCAACTGCACCCGCACATTGGCCAGCATTGCGTCGGGGGTGGTGAGTTTCGGCAGATACTCATAGCCCTGCCCCACCAAATCATCAACAAGCTCACGCTCTAAATCAGCCTCGGATTGATAGCCCTCCGCCGCCTCCCATGCCTTGGTGTATTTATCAAGGACAATAAAGTTATTGGATTCTATAACGGGTTTAGTTTGCTGCTGCATTTTCTGCTTCTTTCTTCGTGTAGGCAAAACTATAGTACTGCGTAAAGCCTTTAATCAATTCTATCAATTTCTCTCTATGCTCACCTGTTGGATCTGACGGCTCTTCACCTGCATGAGCAGAATGACTGTATAGATTCAGCATTCTTTCTATTGCTGGTAAATCATCGAAAGATAAGTCTTTGAGCAATTCGCTCCAATGTTTATAGCCCAAGAAAGTTGCTGTTTTTTCTAGTATGTTTCTTAAAAAATTAAAGTGATATTTTTCCACATCTTCAGGATTCTCAATTTTTTTAAGCTCTGATAACAAAAACAAATGATAAGAGAATGGGCGATCATTTGAGTCTGTAAACTCAAATGTACCATCAGCCTTTTTCTCTAACCTATATTTCTTTGATTGATCTCGTTTATAAATGCGTTTCCCTCGGCTTCCATCGGGCTTTTCATCATAGAGATCATTGTTAAACTCATTCCACAAAACATTATAAAAAAGCGGATTATGAGTTGTTATAACAAACCTTAATCCCTGACCACCTTGATAAGCGCTGCTTTTCACTAACGTCGCTAAACTGACTGCCAGCTCAATCAAATGATTTTCATCCAGCGAGCTAACAGGGTCATCAATAAATACATATTCTAATTGATCTAATTGATCTGTTTCGCGCACTTCAGGGCTATCCTTCAAAATCTCAATCACTTGATCTAATAGCGTATAAAAGATGCTCCATATAAAGTTGCTTTCTTCGCCTTTGGATATTTTTATATTTTCAGAAGTTCTATCTGCTGTTATGCGCGTGCTGCCATCCGCAGTTATACGGGTACTGTCAAACGTCACGCGAGTGCTATCAGCTGTTATTGGTATTGAAAAAGTAATATTGCCCTCATCAATATTAAAAACAGGATTTACCTTTGACTCTGTAAGTTTTTGGAAGCGATCGATGATCCGCTGATCAAGCCCCTGATCCTTTAAAATCCAATCAGTAAATGAATTGGGCTTAATTTCTAGCTTTGGCTTGGCATCGCCCTCTGAACCATTGTCCCAACGGAATAAGTCTTCAGTGAAGGCGTTGTAGTACAAGATTTTTTTGTGTGATATTTCACCATCGTCATCAACATTTTTGGGCGCTACGAGGTCTTTTAGGGCGCGAGAAAGGCGGGTTTTGCCTGTGCCGTTAAAGGCATAGATCAACTGCACCTTTTTATTGGAATCCCGTAGTTGCTCGGCTATTTTTTTAAGTCCTTGATCCATCTATGCGGCTTCCTCCGCAGGTTTGGGGAAGTTTAGAAGTTGATCGCGGTAATGTTCATATTGTTTTTGGCGCAGTTCAATTTCACGCGGCAGACCTTCGGTGATGGAGTTTGTCAGGGCATCGAATTTATCGAGGATGGCAACAATTCGAGCCTGTTCTACCAATGATTTTTGAGGGTCGTTTGGATATGGAACGGGGATTTTAGTTTTATAAACATTGTCATTGTACAATCTGTCTATTGTGCCGCCATCGGCAACATACCATTTTGCAATTTTATAAAAGTGGCATAAGTATTCGTTACTTACTAGTCGTTCATCATTATCCAACCAAACGATGTTGCTATCTTGGAAATATGCAGGCTCACCATCGTACATAACGGTGCGCCCAATAGTACCTGATGCAGATATTAAAACATCACCTTTTTTAGGGAAAGAATATTTGCTTTTATATCTCTCATAAAGCTCTTGAGGAATAAAAGCATCTGCCTGTTTTCCAAAAGTTCCAATCTTATAAAATGGCACCTCGCCTTCAGATGTTGTTTGATTTTTAAGAATACGTTTGCACATTTTGACATCACCGACATCCCTCAAAGTCTTCCATTCCACATCATCATCGGAAAAAGTGAGGAGTTGGTTGCGGTAGTGGTTGTATTGTTTTTTGCGTGCTGTAAGCTCGGTTGTAAGCTCGGTTGTCAGGGCGGTGAATGCGTCCAAAATCCGTACAATCTCCGCCTGTATTTTTAACGACTTCTCTGGATCATCAGGGCATGGGATTGGGATTTCAAAATTTTCAAGCATGGGCATCGTTATATATGGCACCGACCCTTTTCTTGAGTTTTGGAAAATATATCCTCTTAAAGTGTATTTTAGGTAATGGTACAAATAGGTTATGTTGATATTATTTTTGAATTCTCCAACAATATACGTTCTTTGATAGGCATTAAATTTACCCTTATAATAATTAAGGTGTCCAACCTGACTTCCGTTACCTGAAATAAGGATTGCCTCTAAATCAAACGCATAGGTGTTTATTTTATAAGGGTGCTCATTGCAGGTAAAGAAAGGGTAAATACCATCATCTTCCATAGCATTGGCATTCAACTTACCAGTAGTTATTAAATCGCAGAGATCGCTTAATGGCAGCCGCTCCACCTCTGCGCCATCCAGCAGTTTTTCTAAAAAATTTGGCTTGCTCATGGTCACAGATCCTCTGTCTTAAATTCGCTATAGCCTTCGTAGTAATAGCTGACATCGATGCCTTTCATGAACAAAGCGCGGTCATGGATTTGATCGGTCAGGGCGGATTTGAGCAAGGCTTTGATCTCTACATCCTTGACCACGCTGCGCTGCATGGCGGAGAGATAATCATCTTTATCCACCGCATTCCAATCAATGACTTGTTTCAGCTCTACCTTTAGGGTTAAATCCAGCCAGATGCGCGTGGCGCGTCCATTGCCCTCGCGAAATGGGTGGGCGATATTCATCTCTACATATTTTTCGATGATGGCGTCAAAGCTGCTTTGGGGCATGGTATCGATATGATCCAGCGCCGTTTGCAGATACATCAGCGGCGCAAAGCGGAAATTGCCCTTGGCGATATTGACCTCTCGGATTTGTCCCGCGAAGTCGTATATGTCTGCAAATAGATATTGATGAATGAAGGCAAGGCCTTTGAATGTGCCGATATCCACTTTGGCGATATCGCCCGTGTCAAAGAGCTGTTTGGCCTTTTGCTTGCTGATTTTTTCCTCGGCCTTGGCCAGTTCGACTTGGTTGGTGATGCCCAGTTTATTGTCTAAAATCATGCGGCTGTTCCTTCGATTTCGGCTGTGATGGCGTCAATCTCCCTGCGCAAGGCGTCGATTTTGCTGACGGTGGTTTTGATCTCGGCATTTAGCTCTGTGATGTTAATGACTTCACGCGTGTCTTTGGCCTCGACATAAGAGCTAACCGAGAGGTTATAATCATTGGCGATGATTTTATCTTGCGGCACGGTCTCGGCAACGTGATCGACTTTTTCTTTGTTGTCGAACATCTTCATGATCTCGTTGATATGCTCATCATACATCACGTTGTTATTGGTTTCTTTTTTGAAGAACTCTTCTCCGCTGGCGTCGATGAATTGGATATCGGTATTGGTTTTGTTTTTCGCCAGCACCAAAATCGTGACAGCGATGGTTGTGCCGTAAAACAAATTGGGGGCAAGGGATATCACCGTTTCAACATAGTTATTATCAACCAGATATTGGCGGATTTTTTGCTCCGCCCCGCCACGGTAGAAAATGCCAGGGAAGCACACAATAGCTGCGCGTCCCTTTGGTGAAAGATAGTTCAGCGCATGGAGAACAAAGGCAAAGTCAGCTTTGGATTTGGGGGCAAGCACGCCAGCGGGGGCAAAGCGGTCATCATTGATGAGTGTTGGGTCATCTGAGCCTATCCATTTCACCGAATAAGGTGGATTTGAAACAATCGCATCGAATGGCTTATCATCGCCGAAATGCGGGTTTCTAAGTGTATCGCCCAGTTCAATTTCAAATTTATCGTAGTTGATATTGTGCAAAAACATATTCATACGGGCGAGGTTATAGGTGGTATGGTTTAGCTCTTGCCCGAAATAGCCTTCTTCGATTGCGTGCTCATCCAAGCATTTTCTGGCCTGCAACAACAATGAACCCGATCCACACGCGGGGTCATAAATTTTATTAATCGTTTCTTTGCCGTGTGTCGCTAGCTGCGCGATGAGTTTCGAGACATGCTGCGGGGTAAAGAACTCACCGCCTGATTTGCCCGCATTCGCTGCGTAGTTAGAGATCAGAAATTCATAGGCATCGCCAAATAGGTCGATTTGATTGCCTTGGAAATCACCAAAATCCAGCTTTTCCACACCTTTTAAAACATCCGCCAAGCGTTTGCTTTTATCTTTTACCGTGCTGCCAAGGCGGTTGCTGGTTGTATCGAAGTCCGCAAATAGCCCTTTGATATCGCCCTCTGATTCATAGCCATTGGCGGAGGCTTCAATCTCGGCAAAAATTTTGGCAAGGTCTGTATTTAAGCTTTCATTATTATTCGCGCCCTTGGTGACATTGACGAATAGCTGGCTGGGGTAGATAAAAAATCCCTTTGTTTTGGTCGCATCGTCTTTGATTTCTGGTGTGATGATGCTATCGGGCATTTGGCTATAATCAAGGCTTTCATCATCGGCCTCGATATAGCGGGCAAAGTTTTCGCTAATGAATCGGTAAAAAAGCGCGCCAAGCACATATTGCTTAAAGTCCCATCCATCGACTGCCCCGCGTACATCATTCGCAATTTGCCAAATTTGTCGCTGTAAAGCGGCGCGTTGTTGATTGCCTGTCATTTATGCGTCTCCCCCGTTTAATTCCCGCAAGACTAGAAAAGCCCATTTTGGAGCACAATCATATGCTTAAAACAGGCTTTTCAAAAGGTTTAATGTGAAAAAGTGGCTTGATTTATAATACGCCTTTGCTCCGCCACTGATAGCTGCCCATAGCTGCTGAGCGTTGTATCAATGGAGCTATGCCCCAGATTTTGCTTAACGGCATTGAGGAAAGCAGGGTTTTGCGTTTCGGCATAGCGTGCCAAAGTGTGGCGGAAAGAATGTGGGTTTAGATACTCGTACCCCGCGCTCTCAAAGGCTTTTTCAAACACATTGCGGATGGTTGTGTTTGACTTTATGCCCTCTTTTTTGATTTTAGATTCAAGCAAATTTGTTTGCGCAAACTGGCTTGGGATTGATGGGAATAATGGGTCTTTATCTTTGAATCCCATCTTTTGCAAATAGGTCAACCAGCTCAAGACATTTTCTTTGATATCCTCAGGCAGCGCAACAAAGCTCACATGCCTTGTTTTGGCAAATTTTGTTTCCATTGTTTTCGGGCAGGCATAAATGAAATACATGCCGTCTTCCTCAATAACATTCTTGATTTTAACCGTACGAAGCTCTGACACCCGCAGGGTGCACAAGGCTTGCAAAGAGATCATGGCTTTGTCTCGCTTCTCCTTCTCGGTTGTATCGGGCATCTTGCGAATGACCTCAATAATACGCTCAAATTTATGTGATTTTTTATATTCCATTGCTTTGGATTCCTTTCTTTGGTTTGTGGAAATATTTAGATAGTCGATATGGCAGTAGTTAATTTTGCTGCGATAGCCGTGCTGACGCTCTAGCCACCTTAGAAACTCTTTGAGGGCGTGAATATTGCCAGATATATAATTCAGTGATTTTTTATCATTGAGCATGTTTTGGATATACGCGTCCGCAACCTGTTCGTTATAGATTTCAAATCCTGCAAAATTTATAAAGGTTTCAAAATCACGAATATGCCTTAAGGATGATATAATCGTTTTTTCATCACGCTGACCGATGCACCGTAAGTGCTGCCTGTACTTATGTTTTGCGCGCTCATTTTTTGCGTTATACCTGCTTTTTGCTGCTTCTTTTTTCATGAGAAAAGCCCCCCTTGTGATGACTCATTTCCGAGCTTTTGCCCTTGCGCTGGTAAGTGAGTCTTATCGCTGGGCTCTGTAAGATCATCTAATCTCGAAACATCAACCAGCTTGAACTTTTTCTTTAAGGCTGAAAAATCAGCCAATTTATAGTTTTTAAACATGCTTTTTTTACAGGTGCGGCAAACGGCATTTACCTTTAAAAACTGCGCCTTTTGTTCAACTGATATCTGGTTTTTATAAGCTGAACGCGCATCCTGACACTTCATACAAAATAATTGGTGAAACTCTGTTTTGCATTTGTTTTGGGTGTTGCGCTGCTTCAAAAATACAATCAAGTCATTCCCGTAAATCAGCACGGGTTTGCCAGCGTCAATGCATTTAAGGCCATTTTTAAGCCATTTACGCACCGTTTGAGCATGTAACCCTTTATCAGAAAACAAAGCGCAAACTTCATCTATACTGTAAGCACGCCAATAACGCACACGATTATGAGGGTATAAGCGTTTAGACATGGGCAACACCTCCTTTAGAAGCGATCAGCTCACGAATATCTTCAACACGCCATGCAGTGATACGTGCACCAAGACTTACAGGTTGCGGATAAATCCCATCCTTAACACCAGCCCACCATGTGGATTTTGATACGGGGAAGACTTTTAAGATAGTTGGCAGTCTTACAAAGCCAGTTTCGGGAAGTAGTTTACTCAATTTTATTAGCTCCATAGTTTTACGGTTAAAAAATACGCATTAATCAAAATGCAAAATTTTAATAACCGACAAGAACCAACAAAAGCCAATAATACCAAGACATTAAGCCTAGGGATAGCGTCAGAAAAAACTAAAATTAATTTATGACTTTTTAGGGAACGCTCTGTTATGCAAGGGAGAAACTTTCTCTAAAATGGTTGATCTAGCAACGCGCCGCCCCCAATTATTGAAGCACCACTCTTGCATCTCCACAATAAATGCTTCCTGCTTACAAGGGATAAGGTCATCCCTTAAGCGAATTGCTACTTCAGCATAAAAATCTTCCCAAGAAAATGAAGGGCGCCCTCGTTTGGTTTTCAAATCAGGGATGTTTACACAATCTTCTTCTAATACATATTGCCCAGAAACATACATAACCCCCTCGGAAACTTTAGTATCAAGAGCAGGAAAGGCCTTTAACACATCTTGTGTTACAAAAGAAATCAAGGCATATACATTCTCACCAGCCTCAAGATAGCCACCATCCCAATTGATTTTTTCTAATCTCCAGCTCTCACAAGGAATCTTAATATCTTCCATATCAAGCAGATCAAAAGATTCATCATTAAACAGAGCATCCTTTGCCTCAGGCATGCTCGAAAAAGGGAGCTTTTTAGCATAGGAATTGATTTGCCCCTCTCTCAAAGCCACATAAAATTTTGTTTTGTATATCTCTAAAAAATCTGAAAAAACTCTTTCCCATTCTTCAAACTCAGCCTCTAAAACATCTTCATCTATTGCCTCTTTATAGTGAGGGTCAGGCAATATACCGATTCTAGCCGTCTCCTCGGGCAGTATATAAGAATCGTATTCAGGCACTATAGTCTCTAAATCCATTATATGTTCATAAGAGGATCTAATCCGCTCGCCTTTATGATCTAAAAACTCAAGAGGATACCTATTGAAAGCCAACCAGTACAAAGCTTCAATTAAAAAGCATTTTTCTGCGATTTCATGCGGCTGCAATATAACTGACATAAGCCCTATTTAGAGAGATTTGTTGAATTTGCCAACCATTACTGTGCACCCCCACCCGATATTATCCAGATATTATGCCCTGCCCCTCCAAAGAAAAAACAAGCGCAGCCATATGCTTTTAAATATCGCTGCGCAAAACTTTATTCATTCACGCGATTTTTTGTATCCGTGCTTTTTTGTGATTCATATTGCTGCTTCATTTCTTCTATGGAAGGCAGATCAATTGTTTCTGCACCGCAATCTTTGCTCATAGCCAAAGATGACAAGTGATTATAACGCTGACGATAGGCTTGATATTCCACAGCTTCAGCATTTTTAAAGTCCATAAAGAAAAGTGGCACAAGGAAAAACCACCCAGCAACACCCAACGCAACATTTTTGCCTGTTTTATCCGTTTGCGGCAAAAGCCTTTGGATTTCACCTTCTATATTTTGGATTTCATAGATCAGCGCCTTACAGTTCTTAGCATTATCACCATACTGATGCGCCATAATTGGCTGAGGTGTGCGCCCTCCACAAGCAACTAACATTGAACACGTACTTAATAACAACACAAATTTTTTAAAC
Source organism: Alphaproteobacteria bacterium (assembly GCA_041583395.1). GTDB lineage: Bacteria > Pseudomonadota > Alphaproteobacteria > Micavibrionales > Micavibrionaceae > UBA6929. The sequence goes on along the minus strand of JBFHFW010000004.1, from coordinate 5,681 downwards.
ATAAACTTTCCCCTTTAGGTTTATTACAATGAAAAAGTCACCAAGATTTCTCTTGGTGACTGGGAGTTGATAAACCGCGATACAAGATAACGGCCGACGACTTTTAAGCCGAGGCTCTGGACATAGTCGCCGCCCCCAGTCCTAAAAAGACAGAAAGCGACATCAGCGGGCTTTACTCTTATATTATAACAGAAAAAGCACCAATAACGACTGATGCCAGCCGCTTGTATCTCGGGGTTATCAAGCCCCAAGGCCGCCCGCATGAGCAACCTCACCTAAAAGATGGCATTTTTTAACAAAAGAGGCAAGGGTAAGGTGCACCTTTAATGATTCAAGTGCGTTTGATGGCTGACACTGCTCTTATCACTCCCGAACTCGCCTATAATAACTTTTCCACCCTGTGCAATGTTATCCAGATAGTCCGCCCATTTTTGCATCATCATGATACGGTCAGGCAAAAACTTGGCGCGGTCATAGGCACGGTTTACATCGCCGCGCTTGGCGTGGGCAAGCTGGGCATCGGGAATTTCATGCCTATAGCCCAACTTTTCCATGATTGTACTCATCGCTAATGACCTGAATCCATGTCCTGTCATTTTGCCTTGATACCCCATGCGGCGCAGAGCCATCAAGATTGTGTTGTTGCTCATGTGATTGTTTCGCGCATTGCGGCTTGGAAAGACGTACTTTGGATGATTATGCAGCTCGCGCAGTTCTTCCAAAATCTCTATAGCCTGCGATGACAAAGGCACAATATGCTCTTTCTTCATTTTCATGCGGTGCGCTGGTATCAGCCAGAGCTTTTCATCAAAATCAAATTCGTCCCATTCAGCCTTAATCATTTCACCCGTGCGCACAAAGGTCAGCATCATAAATTCAACGGCTAAATATGTCTGGCGGTTCAGCTTAAATCTATGACTGCGCAAATCTGCGATAAACTGGGGCAAGTCTTTGGCTTCAATGGCAGCAAAGTGGCTTTTAGGCTCTGATTTTACCAAGCCCTTTAAATCCGTAGCTATATTCTTCTCTGCGCGGCCTGTAACAATCGCGTATTGATAAATATGTACGCTCATCTGAATAACACGCTTAGCAAGCTCATGTGCGCCACGCTCTTTAATGCTATGTGCCAAGTCCAAAAGCATCTTATGCGTGATAATCTTAATCGGGTATTTGCCAATCTCTGGAAAGACATCTTTTTCCAAGCGCCTGATAACTGTATCCGCATTAGCCTTTGACCACTCTGGCAACTTGTGCGCATGCCATTCACGAGCAATGGCTTCAAACGTATTGGCAGCATCCTTGATCTTTGCCTGCTTAACCTCTTGTTTTACAGCGGAGGGATCAAGCCCTTCTGCCAAAAAGCGCTTAGCTTCCTCTCTTTTCTCTCTTGCCTCTGTTAAGGCGATGGTGGGATAGACACCAATAGAAAGCTTTTTTTGCTTATTCAAAAAACGATATCTTAAACGCCATAACTTGCCCCCTTTCGGCGTAATCTCCAGATAAAGGCCACCACCATCAGACATTTTATAGGGCTTTTCTTTGGGCTGAGCCGTTTTACAAATTCTATCATTCAGCTTCATTTGGTGGCCTTTTGTTTTGCGCTTTTTAAAAGGCCACCAAAAAAGCCACCTTTTTTCTTGGATTAAGCTGGACAGCACTGGATAGCCTAAAACGCATTATGCGCCAAAAGCCTTGGTGAGTATAGATTTTTTGGATTTTGCTGGACAGTATTTTGTGAGTAATTGGCATCCCGTACGGGATTCGAACCCGTGTTGCCGCCGTGAAAGGGCGGTGTCCTAGGCCTCTAGACGAACGGGACGCATGTCTTAGTGTCTTGGACTTGGGTGTTATAATCGTTTTTGCAGCTATAAATCAAGTCTTTCTTTTATTTCTTTTAAAGAAAATGAATTGAAAGCCCGAAAGTCCGAAAATCCAGGCTAGTTCCCAGATAATCAGGATCGATGTTTCGGCCTCTGGAAGGTATAGATATGCCAGTGATAGCCCCAAGGCGATATTATTTACACCGCTGATCAGCGCATAGCTGACTTTGACCGTTTGGGTTTTGCGGATAAAAATAACCCAACCCAAGCCATATAAAAGCATATAGGCAATGAACCCGACACATAATGCCTCTACAGAAAATGCAATATTGCCCAAAATAAAGTGGCGCTGTGAGGAGATAATAATAAAGGCCACAAGGCTAATAAGGCTCACAGCAACGAAAGATGCATTTTGACGCAAGGGCTCTTTGATGGCGGGCGCTATTTTCTCTCCGGCAAAAAAGGCGCAAACAGGCACGAAGATAACAAGCGCCAGCATCTTAAACATGCCCCAAATATCAACGGCGATTTCTGTTCCTGATAAGAACCCAAAAATTAACGGCAGCACAAAAGGCACGGCAAAGCTGGTCAGAACCGTTATCCCCAGCCCAAGTGTCGTGTTGCCACCAAACACAGTCATCAAAGCAGGTAATGTTGCCCCGCATGGCAATAACAGCAATATCAGAAGTGCAAAGCGGTAGTCGGGCAATAAGAACGAAGCCAGATAAAAAACCGCCACAGGCAGAGCAACAAAGCGCAACAAATAAAAACCAAAAACATCACGCAGAGAAATATGGACGATATCGTCATGCGTAATTTTGGCGCATGAGAAGAAAATGATAATCCCCAAAAGCACAGGAACGACGATATTGGGTATGGTTTGCCCTGCATCGCTTAAAAAACCCAAGCTGCAACCCAATATAATGGCTAGCCCCACATGGTGCCCTACTAAGTCACGTACCCTAGCCCACATCATTTAAAATCACTCCATCACGGATATGCATTTCTGTGCGCTCATTACCCTGCCAGCGATCGACCTTCATGTGACCCGCCAAGTGAAACGCCGCATTGGTTTTAGTGAGCAGTGCATCGCCCAGCGGAGTGCCGACAGCACGAAACGCCATGGCTTTAATCCGCGTGCCGCCCTCCCAGTCCGAGACCATCAGGCGAATATGCGCCTCCCCCACTATATCGGCCGAGTGCACACGCACATTGGGCAGCGCAAAGAGAGGTTCGGGATGCTCTTGCCCGAAAGGCCCAAGCTGCGTATGGATCATCTCGATAAAGGCAGGCTGCGCACCGCGCACGGATAAAACACCATCGATCAAAGTCTCTATATGGACATCACCGGATTTCATCTGGTTATCGATATGCCCCAGCATAAAGGATTTGAAGGCCTCCAGTTGATCTGCCGGTGCTGTAAAGCCACCAGCCATCGCGTGCCCCCCACCCTTTTCGAGCAAGCCTTCCGCGCGTGCATCAATGAATGCTTGGGCAATATGAATGCCCGCAATAGACCGACCGGAGCCACGCCACTCAACCGTGCCGTCTTCGGCTTCATAAGAGGTCATCACGCACGCAGGCTTGTTATATTTTTCCTTGATCCGCCCTGCCACAAGGCCGCTGAGGCCGGAATGCCAACCTTCCGCGCCGACAATAATAACAGGGTTTTGCTCCAGCCCTTGTGCTTCAACCATCGCCAAGGCCTCGCGCTCCATATCCATTTGCATCGCTTTGCGCTTATCGTTGCAGTCATTAAGCGTCCAAGCCATATCGCGCGCGGCAGCTTCATCATCGGAGCAAAAGAGCTGCGCCCCCATATCCGATTGCCCAACGCGCGATCCTGCATTCACACGCGGGCCAAAGACAAAGCCAGCATGATAAGGCGTAAAGGGCGCGCTAATCTTTGCCACATCGGCGAGCGCCTGCAAACCTATACAGGGGGCACGGTTCATCCGGTCAAAGCCCGCACGTACAAGCAGGCGATTAACGTCCTTAAGCGGCACCATGTCGCACACCGTGCCAAGCGCCACCAAATCCAGCAAGCTTTTAAGTGGCGCATCGGGCACGCCATCACGTGCATAAAATCCCCGCTTACGCAAAGCGGTATTGGTCGCCACACACACCATAAATGTCACCCCCACGGCAGCGAGGACATCCAAACCCGATATATCATCTTTGCGCTTGGGATTAATCACATGCCATGCATTGGGGAGACGATCTTCGGCCTCATGATGATCAAGCACCGCAATTTTAAGGCCAATAGACGCCCCATATTCCAACGTATCGAAAGCCGTTGTACCGCAATCGAGCATAAGCAGCACTTCCGCACCCTCTGCCTGCAAAGTATCAAGCGCTTCATTATTGGGACCATAACCCTCTGTTAAACGCTCGGGGATATAGATGCGCGGCTCTATCCCACAATATTTCAGGAAATGATACATCACCGCAGAGGATGTTGCGCCGTCAACGTCGAAATCGCCGAAAATGGCTATTTGCTTTTCATCTTCTATCGCTTCGGCAAGGTCATTTGCCAGTGCCTCCATCCCCGCCATAGAGAGCGGATCAGGAAAATGTTCTTTCAAAGTAGGATTGAGGAAAGCCGCAATTTGATCTTCGGGGATATCACGAGCGCACAGCAAACGTGCAATTACTTCGGGCACATCATGGCTGCGCATAATGCGCTCGACCTGTGCGACATCAACCTCGGCATCTGCCAATTTCCACCGCGCTCCGTTTAATGAGCGCTCGATTTGTAAATGATTCGTCATACAAGAAGTGTAAAACGATTAAACCGTCTTAAGCCAGTCTTTCCGCTTCAAGTTATGTGTGGCTTCGATACGACGGACGGTGCCAGTCTTCGAGCGCATAACGAGTGATGACGTTGTTGCTTGTCCGGGAGAGAGACGTACACCACGTAGCATTGCGCCATCAGTCACACCAGTAGCTGCAAAAACAACATTATCGCCTTTGGCAAGATCAGCTGTTTTATAAATCTTTTTAAAGTCGCTAATACCCCAACGCTCACCGCGGGCGCGCTCATCATCGTTGCGGAACACAAGCCGTCCGAGCATGGAGCCACCAACACATTGAAGAGCAGCCGCAGCCAAAACCCCTTCAGGTGCGCCGCCTTGACCGACATACATATCAATGCCCGTTTGTGCCTCTGTTGTTGCAATCACACCGGCCACATCGCCATCACCGATAAGATGAATACGCGCGCCGGCTCCGCGCACGCCATCGATCAAATGCTGGTGTCTTGGGCGATCAAGGATACAGACAGTGAGTTCTTCAACGCGGCCGCCTTTTTCCTTGGCCAGCTTTGCCAAAACATCACCGATCGGCGCATCCAAATCCAAAATATCAGGGTTCACACCGGGGCCTACCGCGATCTTATCCATATAGGTATCCGGCGCATTTAAAAAGCCGCCTTTGTCTGTCATAGCGACAACAGCCAAAGCATTATTACGGCCTTGTGCTGTGATTGTTGTGCCCTCAAGCGGATCAAGCGCGATATCAATCTCGGGGCCAATGCCGCTACCGACTTCCTCACCGATATAAAGCATCGGGGCTTCATCACGTTCGCCCTCACCAATCACCACGCGCCCACGAATACCCAGCGTATCAAAGGTTTTGCGCATCGCATCCACGGCGGCAGCATCCGCTGCTTTCTCATCACCGCGCCCAACCCAGCCAGAGCAAGCCAGTGCTGCAGCTTCGGTTACCCGTACGATCTCGAGTGAGATATTACGATCCATCATTGTATCTGTATTTGGTTCCATTTTATTACTCGCTTGTGCTTGTGCGTTCATAATCATTATTCCTTGTTCACCCGCGTTTTATACCCAAAACAGCACAATG
>JBFHFW010000003.1:0-20263 GCA_041583395.1 Alphaproteobacteria bacterium | reverse complement strand
GGCCATTAAACATACGATCTTCTAATGTACCTAAGCCACTTCTGTTCTGGAATTGTCTATTCGCCGCTGCGGCAAGGCTTTGATTATATTTAATATCTGATAGATCGCGTTTAAGAGCCACCATTTGTGATTCTAGGGATTTCAAATCATCTTTGGTCACCATTTTTGACTCCATGGCTGTCATTTTTGACTCCATGGCTGTCAATAGTTTAGCAATATCTTTAAGTGTTGGCTTTTTCGACTTTTTCGACATTGAAATAATCTTTCATAAAAAACTGAATAAATACCCAGTATTAAAACTTAGGAAAACCATGATAGGAAATCTGGTAAAGCTCGCGCCTAGCAACTTCAGTCATTTTCCCAATCTTATCGTCTTCTAGACTCATTTCCATCACCTTTTCTAGCTCAACAACGTAAGACTTATCATGGCGCTGTTTTTCTGTCAATTAAACGATTCTTAAAACAATGACGTCTGGGTATCATCTGTTGTAGATGCTGTTTTTTTGTGTTTGGGCTTTGGCGGCGGTGATCCGGTGGTGGAAACGGCGATATGCTGATCGCCCGCGAATTGGATATCAAGGGTTGAGCTGGATTGCGCGGTTTGCGCGTTGGTGACAACGGCGCCCTTCTCATCACGCACAACAGCAAAACCGCGTTTGAGCACATTTTCAAAGGAATAGGCCTCCAGCATTTGGCTGGCATGGTGCAGGCGTTTTTCGGAGCTATCGCAGAGCTTTTTGCCTTGCGCGGTTAATCCCTCTGCCCAGCGTTCCAGAGATTGTGCGGCGCTTTGCAGGCGGTGTTGCGGGCGCGGCAGGCGTGCGGATGTTTCACTCACGCGCGCGGTTTGTTTATGGAGGTAGGTGTTATAGGCACCCGTAATTTTCTCGCCGATATGATCGAGTTTTTGGGTTTTGATCTCCAGCAGCTTTGTCGGATCGCCGAGGCCTTTGGCTTGCGCTTGCAGTTTATGTCCGGCCTCGGTCAGTTTGCGGGTCAGGCCATTGAGGAGGCGCTGCTCACACTCCATGACTTGTGCCATCAGCTGGGCGCGGACAGGTACGGCCATTTCTGCCGCACCCGTTGGTGTGGGGGCGCGCAGGTCGGCGGCGTAATCAATCAGCGTTGTATCGGTTTCATGCCCCACGGCAGAGATAAGGGGGATTGTGCTGCTTGCTGCGGCGCGGACAACTTCTTCATCATTAAAGGGCATAAGGTCTTCCAAACTGCCCCCGCCACGCGCAACGATCAGGAGGTCGGGCTTGGGAAAGCCATGTTGATCAATGGTTTGGAAGCCGTTAATGGCGGCGGCAATTTGTGCGGCGGCGCTTTCACCTTGTACGATTGTCGGCCAGACAATGACATGGCGCGGGAAACGGTCGGACAGGCGGTGGAGGATGTCACGGATGACCGCGCCCGTGGGGGAGGTGACAACGCCGATGACCTCCGGCAAGGCAGGGATTGCGCGTTTGCGCTCTGCCGCGAATAGTCCTTCGGCGGCGAGCTTCTTTTTGCGCTCTTCCAGCATTTTGAGAAGCGCACCCTCACCGGCAAGCTCCATACTTTCAATGACGAGCTGATAATTCGAGCGCGACGGATAGGTTGTCAGTTTGCCCGTGCAGATAACTTCAAGGCCTTCTTCGGGCTTGATATCGATTTTGCTTAAAACGCCTTTCCAGCATACGGCATCGATCACGGCCTGATCATCCTTGATCGCGGAATACATGTGCCCGCTGGCAGCGATGGACACGCGGGAGAGCTCGCCGCGTACGCGTACGCGCCCGTAATTTTCCTCAATTGTTTTTTTAAGAGAGAAAGCTAATTCACCGACTGTGAACTCCGGAACATTGCTTTTGATTGACTCGGATGTGCTCATGCAACGATGATAGGGGTAATGCGAATCAAAATACAGGAAAAATCTTTATCATCTTATCTCGCCGCAGATGAAACCGAGTGCGTGGCGGATTTGCTGCGGGCGCTGGAGTGGGATGCTAATCGGGCGGAAAATGTTGCTGCACGGGCGGAAAACTATGTGCGCGATGTTCGTGCGGCCAAGCGTCCGCCGATGCAGCTCGAGAGTTTTTTAGAGCAGTATTCGCTGGAGACCGAAGAGGGTTTGGCGCTGATGACGCTGGCCGAAGCTTTGTTGCGCATTCCGGATAAGAAAACGGCCGGAGCGCTTATTCGTGACAAAGTTACGGCAGCTGATTGGCTTGGGCGTGCGGGGAGCTCCAAAGACTGGGTGGTGAAGGCCGCGGGGCTTGGTTTGGTGATGACCAGTCATACGCTTGACAGCGCGTTATCACGGATCGGGGAGCCGTTTATCCGCGAGGCCATGGCCAAGGCGATGCATATGATCGGCACGCAGTTTGTGCTGGGTGAAAACATGGATAAGGCCACCAAAAATGCAGCAAAGCTCTATGGCGATAAGGGCTACCGCATGTCGTACGATATGTTGGGCGAAGGCGCACGCACCATGGCGGATGCGGAGATGTATTTTAAAGCCTATAGCCAAACCATCACCCATATTGCGCAGCATAATATGAATGTGAACGCACCACGCCCGGGGTTATCGGTGAAGCTCTCGGCGCTGTATCCGCGCTATGAATTTGCGCAAAAGGAGCGCTGTATTCCGGCCTTGTCAGAGAAGTTGCGGGTGCTGTGCCAGATGGCAGCAGCGCATAATATTGCACTGACCGTGGATGCGGAAGAAGTGGCGCGGTTGGAGCTTTCCTTGTCTATTATGGGAGAGGTCTTGCGTGATCCCGATCTGAATGGTTGGGACGGCTTTGGCTTGGCGGTGCAGGCCTATCAGAAACGGACATTTATGCTGGTTGATCGGGTTGTCGAAATGGCCAAGCGCCATAACCGCCGTATTCAGGTGCGTCTGGTCAAGGGTGCTTATTGGGATACGGAGATTAAGCGTGCGCAGGAATTGGGGCTAACGGATTATCCTGTCTTTACACGTAAATGTAATACGGATGTGTCATATCTGGCGTGCGCGGCGAAATTGTTATTGCATGCCAAAGTGATTTATCCGATGTTCGGGACGCATAATGCGCATACTGTTGCAGCAATTCTTGATCTGGCGGAGGAGGCCGGTGTGAAAGATTTCGAGTTCCAGCGTTTGCACGGTATGGGGGACTCTTTATATGAGAGTGTGATGAGCCGCGAGACGGGCTTAAATGTTTCCGTGTATGCGCCTGTTGGTGCGCATGAGAGTTTGCTGCCCTATTTGGTGCGGCGTTTGTTGGAAAACGGAGCGAATTCGTCATTTGTGAATAAGCTGTTAGATAATAAAGTTGCGCCGCGTGATTTACTGGCCGATCCGGTTGAGGCCGCGCGCGCGGTTAAGGTTAAACGCCATAAAAATATTCCGATGCCTGCGGATCTCTATCAAGGGGAAGTGCCTTATGGCCGGAAAAATTCGGCCGGTGTTGATCTGGATGACGGGGTGAGCGCTATTGATTTGCTGCAACAGGTATCGCATTTCCGCATGCCTTATGATGTAACGCCGTTAATTGGCGGGAAGGCTTATAAAGAAACGGCCGCAGAGGAGCTTTCCAATCCTGCGGATAGTCATGATAATCTTGGCCTGCACTGGCCGGCGAGCGAACGCATGGTCAATAAAGCGATGCGTGTTTCCGGTGAAGGCTTTGTTGATTGGCGGGAAAGCTCGGCAGAGAGCCGTGCGCAGGCTTTGGAAGATTACGCGCGCCTTTTAGAGGATAATCAGGCCGAGTTTATTGCTCTATTGGCGCGGGAAGCGGGGAAAACGATTCCCGATGCGATCAGTGAAATTCGTGAGGCCGTTGATTTTTGCCGTTATTACGCCAATCGCGGGCGCAAGGATTTCGCACGGCGCGGTGTTGAGATGCCCGGTGTGACGGGCGAGCGCAATATTTTCCGCATGCGTGGGCGCGGTGTCTTTGTGTGTATCAGCCCGTGGAACTTCCCGCTGGCGATTTTTACGGGACAGATTGCTGCTGCGTTGATGGCGGGGAATGCGGTGGTCGCAAAACCGGCCGAGCAAACGCCGCTGATTGCTTATCGCGCGGTGCAATTGATGCATCAGGCGGGTATTCCCAAGGATGTTTTGAATTTGATGACGGGCGATGGTGTGATCGGCGCGGCACTGGTGGCGCATAAAGATGTCGCGGGTGTGGCCTTTACGGGTTCCTCCGAAGTGGCGCGGGAGATTAACCGCACTTTGGCGGCTAAAGATGGTGCGATTGTGCCTTTGATTGCCGAGACAGGCGGGCTGAACGCGATGATCGTTGATAGCTCTGCTCTGGTTGAGCAAGTGGTCGATGATGTTGTGACTTCGGCGTTCGGTTCGGCGGGGCAGCGATGCTCGGCACTGCGGATTTTATGTGTGCAGGATGATATTGCCGATCATGTAATCCGCATGTTGCAAGGCGCGATGGCGGAGCTTTCTGTCGGGATGCCTGGTGATCTGGCGAGCGATGTTGGCCCCGTGATTGATCTGGAGGCACGCGGGGCGCTGGTGAAGCATCGTGAAAATCTGCGCGGCTTTGCCAAGCTGGTGTATGAGGTGCCACTCTCCGATAAGCTCAAAAAGCAGGGGCATTTCTTTGCGCCTTGTGCGTTCGAGTTGCCGGATCTCGGCGGTCTGGAGCGAGAGGTCTTTGGCCCGATCCTGCATATTGTGCGCTATAAACGTGATGAGCTGGGTGAGATGATTGATCAGATCAATGCGAAGGGCTATGGCCTGACAATGGGTGTGCATAGCCGGATCGAGAGTTTTACAGCGGATGTTGTGAAGCGCGTGCGTGCGGGTAATGCTTACGTGAACCGCTCGATGATCGGCGCGGTTGTGGGCTCTCAGCCTTTTGGTGGTTTGGGGTTATCGGGTACAGGGCCTAAAGCGGGCGGGCCGCATTACCTCCCCCGCTTTGCCACGGAAGAGGTTGTTAGCACGGATACGACGGCCTCAGGTGGTAATGCAAGCCTTGTGTCTCTGCAAGAATAGCGCTAGATATAGTTTGCTTGATTTTAAAGGAGAGTAAGGCAAATGAATATCCTTCTTGTTGGTAGTGGCGGACGCGAGCATGCTTTGGCGTGGAAGATGGCGCAGTCCGATTTATGTACCAAGCTTTATTGTGCACCGGGCAATGCGGGTATTGCTGCGGTGGCGGAAAATGTGCCGGATGTGGGAGCGGAGGATATTGATGGCATTGTGAATTTTGCGCGGGGTCACGCGATTGATTTTGTTGTGGTCGGGCCAGAGGCTCCTTTGGTTGATGGGTTAGCTGATCGCTTGAAGGATGCGGGGATTGATGTGTTTGGGCCATCTGCCGCGGCTGCTCAGTTGGAGGGTTCCAAGGGTTTTATGAAGGATATGTGTGCGGAGTTTGATATCCCGACCGCGCGCTATCAGCGCTTTACGGATCTTGATGCGGCGAAGGCCTTTATTCGTGAGCTTGATGGTAAGTTAGTGATTAAAACCGATGGTTTGGCGGCGGGTAAGGGTGTGATTATTCCCACCAGCATTGAAGAGGCTGACGAGGCCGTCGCAGAGATGCTCAGCGGTGAGGCTTTCGGTGCGGCGGGGACATCCGTTGTGATTGAAGAGTTTCTTGAGGGTGAGGAGCTGAGCTTTTTTGCGCTTTCTGACGGGAAGAGCGTTGTGGCTCTACCAACCGCGCAAGATCACAAGCGTGTGGGCGACGGCGATACGGGGCCAAATACTGGCGGGATGGGTGCGTATAGTCCGGCGCATCTCTCCACACCTGCGCTGGAGCAAAAAATTATGGACCGCATTGTCAAGCCAACCATTGACGGGATGGCCAGCCGCGGGACTCCTTATACGGGTGTGCTCTTTGCAGGGATCATGATTGTCAATGGCGAGCCTTATTTGATCGAGCATAATGTGCGTTTTGGTGATCCGGAGTGTCAGACTTTGATGATGCGGATGGAAAGCGATTTGGTGGAATTGCTGCAGGCTTGTGCGCAAGGGCGTTTGGCTGAGGTCGCAGAACAGGTACGTTTTAGTGATGATGTGGCTTTGGTTGTGGTGCTGGCGGCCAAGGGCTATCCGGGGACGTATGAAAAAGGCTCTATTATTGGTGGGTTAGAGGCCGCGGATGCGGTCGAGGGCGTAAAAGTCTTTCATGCCGGAACGGCTGCAAAAGACGGGGATGTGATCAGTATTGGCGGGCGCGTTTTAGGTGTGACGGCGCGCGGGGCTTCGGTCGCCGAAGCTCAAGGGCGTGCCTATGCAGCCGTTGATAAACTGGACTGGCCGGAAGGTTTCTGTCGCCGCGATATCGCGTGGCGGGCGCTCAAGGCCGAGGAAGAGGCTGCTTAGTCTTATAGCCGTTCCATTTAACTCCCCGACATCGTTAGCTGTTGCTACCGTATGTTTTATACGTTTACGCTCCAGCTGCCTCGTTGGAAAGATAACTAGAGCGGCTATGTATTACCGTTTAGACTTAAAAAACTCTTTTAAAAGCAATGAACACTCACTGTCCAGAATATTTTGTGTGATTTTTGGCTTATGGTGGCACGTTGGCTGTGCGTAGAACTTTGCGCCGTGGATAATTCCGCCGCCTTTGGGATCAGGGGCGGCGATAATCACGCGGTTGATGCGCGCAAAACTAATTGCGGCGGCGCACATGGTGCAGGGCTCAAGCGTGACATAGAGATCAAGATCAGGAATGCGTTGTGCGCCCGCTTTTTCGCAGGCCTCACGGATGGCAAGGATTTCAGCATGCGCGGTCGGATCGTTCATTTCACGCGTGCGGTTGGAATTGCGGGCGATGATGTCTCCCGATGCCGGATCAACAATAACCGCGCCGATGGGAACCTCATCACGGGCGGCGGCTGATTTTGCTTCTTCCAAAGCGGCTTGCATGTATGTAAGATCACTTTCCATGAGCGAAGATATACAAAAAGGTGAACGGATTGCCAAGCGAATTGCGCGTGCGGGGTTATGTTCGCGCCGCGATGCGGAGCGCTGGATTACCGATGGACGCGTACAGGTGAACGGCAAGGTGCTGGAAAGTGCGGCTTGTGTTGTGTCGGATAGTGATGAAATTATCGTGGACGGTAAGGCGCTGCCCCGTAAGGAGCACACGCGTTTATTCCTCTATCACAAGCCTGCGGGGCTGGTAACAACGGCGCGGGACGAGCAAGGTCGCTCGACCGTTTTTTCGCAGTTACCGGATTTCTTGCCACGCGTGGTGAGTGTCGGGCGGCTGGATCTCAATACAGAAGGTCTTTTGTTGCTAACTAATGATGGCGGGTTATCGCGTTATCTGGAGTTGCCGGAAACGGGGTGGAAACGTAAATACCGCGTGCGGGTGCATGGCAAGGTGGATGTAAAACGCCTCGCTTCGTTGGCGAGTGGTATTACCGTTGATGGCGTGCGTTATAAAGGGATTGAGGCTTCAATTGACGAGGCTCCAAAGCTTACCAAGGGTGAAGAGAAAAAGAGTGAAAAGCCCGGCACGAATACATGGCTCAGCGTGACTTTGCGCGAAGGAAAAAATCGTGAGATCCGCCGCGTGATGGAGGCTTTAGGGCTAAAGGTGAACCGCTTGATCCGTGTGTCTTACGGGCCGTTTAATCTCGGCTCCATGAACCCGAGTACGGTGGAAGAGGTGAGTACCAAGGTGCTTAAGCAGCAATGTGCGGGCTATTTCAAGGGCGAAGATACTTCCAAACATGCAGTATCAAAAAAGACACCACCCAAGCCGCGCCCAAAAAAGAAAAAGGTTTAAGCCATGCGGATTGTCAGCGGCAAATATGGCGGGCGTCGGCTAGAAGTTCCCAAAAATAAAGATATCCGCCCGACATCGGATAAGGTGCGGGGTGCGATTTTTAATGCTTTACGGGCGCGGATGGATTTAGAGGGCGCAGTGATGCTTGATTGTTTTTGCGGGACGGGCGCGCTGGGGCTAGAGGCTTTGAGTAACGGCGCGGAACATTGCACATTTTTTGATGTAAGCCGCGAGTCTGTAGCACTGGCGAAACGCAATGTTGATGCTTTGGGAGCCAACGATCAATCGCGTTTTGTGTTGCGTGATGCTTCGAAAATGATCCCGCGGAAGGAAGAATATGCGGCGGCTAATTTGGTCTTTCTTGATCCGCCCTATAATAAAGGGTTGATCGTGCCGACACTTCAAAGCCTGCATGAGGGTGGGTGGCTCGCGGCTGATGCCCTTTGTGTGATTGAAGTAGAGCGCGACTTTTCTGCTATCCTTCCCCACCCGTACGTGTTGTTGGATGAAAAGACGTACGGGGATACGAAGGTGCTTTATGCGCGCATGGAATCGGGCGATGGAGTATCTTGAGGTGTTTCTACATATTGCGGTGTGAATTGATTAATAACATCGGAGTAATCATGACATTTTTCAAGCGCTTCTATTGTATCTCTTTGAATAGCTAGCATTGGTTTTGAAAAAGTAGATTCTCTTAACATCTTTGCAAAAACATCAAAGGTAAGTGCTAATGTAGTTGTTTTTATATATACATTGCCTTCCTGATCTTTATACATGCCAAGTGTATTATCACTGGAATCTGCTATGGCCTTTTCTTTGAACCCCGGCGTATCCAGTATTTTTCTTTCTATTACCTTATTAAAAGGAGCTGCCACCGTGCCAAAAATAAGACTTAAAGTCTTTCCAAAAACAGAACGGTTTTTGTGTTTGATTGCGTTTAGTTCGGATAGTTTTACGGTTTTGGGATTTTCGATTAGGGCGATGATGCTCATATTTTTATACTCTTCTATTATGGTGTGCTGTCCAAAGTTCGAGAGGCTTTTATAGCGTTATACGGGCTATCTCAATATATTATTACAGGAACGGTGATACAAAGGTGCTTTATCTAGGGGCGTAAGAGAGCTCAGCAGGGTGGTTCTCTTTGAGGAAGGTGAGTGTTTGTTCATAAACTTCGGGCACACGATTTTCGGCGGCGTTTACGGCACGTGTGAAGCCTTGATGAACCGAGCCATCGCAGCCCCAAATTTCTAAAAGCGCGGCATTTTTATCCCGTTCAACGGCTTGCCGATCTCCGTAGTCTCGATGATTGGCAGTGCAATAAAAGGATATGAGGTCTGTGCTTTTTGCTAATGCGGGATGATTTCTCCCTGCTGAGGGTAAGTTATTACGACACAGCCCTATATCCGGTTCCCACAATATTGGCGCAAAAGTAGATATACCTTTTTGATCTGCTAGACCAAGCAAAGAGGACTTGTAACGATTGTCATCATTCCATCCAGCAACGTGAATTATGCCACATTGCTGGTTTTTAACAGGGCTGGTAATCATAAAATGGTTGCGTGCTGCTATGCCATTGGCGCTTTCTACGTCAAGGGCGGGTATATATGTGTCTTCTTCGTTACCGATTGCAGCTTGAATGGCATTCGCTGTGGCGGGGTGATCGGGGTCAAGGTCATAATTGGGGTTTTGTGCAGCATCAGTAAATGCAATATCAGAGATTAAAAAAGCCTGTAATTTTTTGCTTTGCAGAGCATAGAGACTAAAATCGGCGCCAAGCATATAGTTGTTGTTGCCCAGATGGGTTTTTAAATAATTTTGTGCTTCCCTGCGCACTTTAGGAGTTAGGTATACTCTATATTCTCTTTGTGCCCAACGGTGAAAATTAGCGCTGAGGAGGTTACAGGATAGTTCACGCCCTAAGGTTTCACCACGATACCAGCAATACCGGGTTTGAAAAAGTATATGGGCGCTGTTGGTATGATTTTCCGAGAGGAACACTTTATCAGGTTTGTCGCGGTCAACGATGGCACTGAATTGGGCGACGTAAAAATCAATAATTCGTGCCTCAGCCGCCGCAAATTTCCTGATCTCATGATCTTTTGGAGTGTAAGAAGGATCTCTACATTTTTCTGCTATCCATGCTTTGAGTTCCATAATTTTGGCTTCCGAGCTTTGCAGCAGGGCAGGGCAAGGAATGGGGTTTTGATTGGCCGGTGTGATAATCCCCCCATCATGCGGTAGGATCAGACGGGTTTTTTGTTGTGTCCGGTTGCCTTGATTGTTGTGCCCTTGCGTCACGATATGTTGCGTTGCCGAATTGCTCATGGAGGCTAATCTACAACAAAATATGAATTATGTAAAGAGTATTGAGTGATCACCCTATCAGGCCCGCATAAATTCCGCCTAATAACCCCAATCCTAGACAGATGCGGTAAATGGCAAAGACCTTGAATGTGGCGCGTTGTAGCCAGTTCATCATCAGGGAAATCGCGACAAAGCCCGCAACAAAAGCGATGCTTGCTGCGATGATGACATCCAATGTCAGGGCAGCGTTGTTGCTCTCTATCACATCAAGTGCACCGAGGGTGCCTGCGCCACTGATGGCGATGATAGCGAGGAGCAGGGAATAATGCGCGGATTCTTGTCGATTATAGCCCAATCCGCGTGCCATGGTCATGGTGATGCCGGATCGGGATGTGCCGGGGATGAGCGCCAGAACTTGCGCAAGGCCAATCAAAGTTGCATCCTTAACATTCATACGATCCAGCATTTTATCGCTCGGGCTTTTGGCGTCGGCGATCCACAGGATGATACCGAAAATGAGTGTTGTCCACGCAATCACTTGTACGGAGCGCAGCCAGTCCGGCTCCAGTGCGTGGAGGGCAAAGCCCGCAATGATGACGGGGATCGAGCTTATGATGATATAAATATTGAGCCGTGCGCCCTCGTTCTTGAATTGGCCGGTTGCGAAATCTTTAAGGCCTGCGAGCATTTTCACAAGATCACGGCGAAAATACAGCAAGACAGAAGCCAGTGTGCCGACATGCACGGCGACATCAAGCATGAGGTCTGTCTCCCAACGGCTGGCGATATCGCCATTTTCAGTGAGCTCGTGAAATAGAACCAGATGACCGGAGGAGCTAATGGGTAAGAACTCGGTTAGCCCTTGGATAAGAGCGAGAATAAGCAGATGAAAGACGGGCATAGTAAAACCTTGGTTTGTATTTTGAGGTAGTTTAGGGCAAAATCATGCGATGGTCTATGGCGTTGGCATATTGGGTTTAATAGGTGGTTTTGCTTTCGGGGTGATGGTTCTTCATTTTCTCACTCGCCATAAAAGCCGCGAAGAGTTGCTGAATGACCGTTTTTTAAAATGGAAATATGGTCTTTTATGTTGGGGCATTGCGGCGCTCGGCTGTTATTCTTTTGTACAAATGTATCAGGAGTATTTCGGGTAATTATGCGGGAGAGTACTAACAACCCTATTCCGCGTTCTCCTACGCGCTTTATGTTGCAGATGATTGCGCCGCCGCGGATTTTTGTGTGGTTTGTGCTGATGTTTGCGATGGAGGCGATTACGATTGCTGCAGCGCTTGGCTTTTCTTTTGTGATTAAAGACCTCTCTAAAATGGCCGCTGGTACGGTTGATCCGACATTCGCAAGTTTTGAACCCATTTTAACCAAGGTCGCATTTTTATTGGGTGCCATTGTGGTGTCTCAATATATTGGGCGGCTTTCATGGCGCATGGGGCGCACGCCGTTCGAGATGGAAGCCAAAGAATTTCTTTTCAAACATACGCTCAAGCACTCTCATATCTATTTTATGAATCATCACTCTGGCCGAATTGCCGAGAAAATTCATGGCGTGCCATGGCTGGGTATCTTGTTATGGGACTGGATTATCAAGGGCAGCTTTTTAGGGTTGGCCGTTGTTGTGATTACAAGTGCGATGCTGATTTCATTACATCCGCTCTTGGGATTGATCATGGTGGTGTGGTCTATTTTATTTACGGCCTTGCTTATAGTCACCGGGCGTTTTCACGGAGGGCTTGCTGTTGCGCGTGCAGATACCAAAGGCCATACGATGGGCGCAATTGTCGATAGTATTTCCAACAATGCGGTGATGCGTTTATTTGCCAAAAGCGAGCACGAGCGCGCAACGGTACAAAAATATATTGATGCAGAGCATCGTGCGACGGCGCGCCTCACAGGCAATGATAGAAATATGGCTGTGGTGCGCGACCTTCCCTTTATGATTTTGGCATTGTTGCTTTTGGGGACGAGCGCACATTTATTTTCTCAAGGTGAATTAGAGTTTGCGGATTTTGCCTTTGTGCTGACCGCTGTGCTCGTGATGATGCAGTTCTTGCAGTATTTCCTTAGCGGTATTGTGCATATGTTCGAAGAAGGTTCTGCCATCAAAGAGGGGCTGGAGCTTTTGGGGCAGCCTTATGATGTTGTCGATGCGCCGGATGCGGGAACATTGACGGTTGATAAAGGGCAGATTTGCTTTGATCATGTGACATTTTCCTACAATAAAAACGAGCGTGTTCTGCGGGATTTTAATCTCTATATCACGGCGGGTGAGCGTATTGGTGTTGTCGGTTTGTCGGGTGCAGGTAAGTCGACATTGGTGAGTTTATTGCTGCGCTTTTATGACGCGCCGGGGCAAAATATTATGATTGATGGGCAAAATATCTATGACGTGACGCAAGATAGCTTGCGCGAGAATATCGCTGTGATCCCGCAAGATACATCGCTTTTCAGTCGTACGCTCATGGAGAATATCCGCTATGGGCGCGAAGATGCCAGTGATGAAGATGTTATTGAAGCCGCGAAAAAAGCGCATGCGCATGAATTTATTGCCAAGCTGCCGGAAGGCTATCAAACGGAAGTTGGCGAGCGCGGGGTTCGGCTTTCGGGTGGGCAGCGGCAGCGCATTGCGATTGCACGTGCGATCCTCAAAGATGCGCCGATCCTGATTTTGGATGAGGCGACTTCGGCGCTGGATAGTGAGAGTGAAAAACTTATTCAGGATTCTCTTGAAACGCTGATGGAGGGCAAGACGGTGATCGTGATTGCACATCGTCTTTCTACCATCTCACATCTGGATCGCTTGATTGTGATGGAGAGCGGGCAGGTCGTTGAAGAAGGCTCTCATGACGCGCTGATCGATGATGGTGGCGTATATGCCAAGCTCTGGGGGATGCAGTCCGGAGGTTTCCTGAGTGATTGAGCCGAGTAAATACGACTTCTCTTATACGCCCCGTGTACCGCCAGCTACGCTGAAAGCTTTTTTGTGGAGCATTATTCGGCGAAATCCGGTGATGTGGAGCATATTTTTAATTTTAGATGTTGTGCATCATGTGCGTTATTCCATTTGTTTTTTGATTGTGGGCGCTGCAGTTGATACTTTGGGGCGCTTGGAAGCCGGAGCAGCGCTTCCGCCGGAGATGTGGTTATATACTTTGGCAATTTTCACGGTGCTTGCTATCGGGGAGCTTGCACATGTCGGGGAATCTTACGTTCATATCCGTTGGATGGGATGGATGCGTCCGCAAATTCGGGCTGATTTCCTGAATTATACCCTCCAACATTCCTACCAATATTTGCAAAATCACTTCGCAGGGGCTTTAACGCGTAAAATCACCGAAGGCACAGAGCATACTCTAAATTTGAATGCGAGCATCCGTTACGATATTTTTTCGCCGATGGTTGTTTTATGCGCATCCTTATTTAGTCTGCTGTATATTCATCCGCTTTATGGCTTTATCGTCTTTTTGTTTATTTGCACCATTGCTATTCCAGTTTTGGTGAACCTTAAAACAATCCATCGCCGCGCTCTTGTGTATTCAGAAGCGCGCAGTCAGGTTACAGGTCATGTTGTTGATGCTCTGACCAATGTTAGTAGCATTAAAAGCTTTGCTGCGCTGGGGGAGGAAATTTCTCATCATAATGATGAGGCTGCTGCAGAAATCAAAAGCTGGATGAAGCTGTCGCGTAAGATGATACAGGTTGAAAATCTCAGGCGTCTTGCGCTTGTTATCTTTGTGTCTTCCATGATGCTTTTATGTCTGTATGGCTGGGAACATGGTTTGATCACGCTTGGTAACGTGGCAAGCATTATGGGGATTTCAATATCGGTAGCCGGACCTGTGTGGACGCTGGGGGGGGGGATTAGTCTCAACTGTGGATCATTTGGGATATGTATCTGATGTACTAAACATCATTGCGGTTCCGCACGGCATTCAAGATGCGCAAGGGGCAGGTGCGTTGCGGGTTCAAAAAGGTGAAATCCGGTTTGCGGGCGTGCATTTTGACTTCGCCGCGCAGCCGGTTTTCAAGGACTTAAATTTGAATATTGAGGCCGGAGAGCATATCGGATTGATTGGGCATTCCGGCGCGGGGAAGAGTACGCTGATTAATCTATTGCTGCGCTATTTTGATCCGCAATCAGGCGCGGTGTTGATTGACGGGCAAAATATTGCCGAAGTCACGCAAGATAGCTTGCGTAAGAATATTGCTGTGATCCCGCAGGATACATCGCTCTTTCATCGCTCTCTCATGGAGAATATTCGCTATGGCCGATTGGAGGCCAGTGATGAAGAAGTGATTGAGGCCGCGAAAAAAGCGCACGCCCATGAATTTATCAAAGACCTGCCGCAGGGCTATGACACGCTGGTCGGAGAGCGTGGAGTGAAGCTTTCGGGCGGGCAGCGGCAGCGCATTGCGATTGCCCGTGCGATCCTCAAAGATGCGCCGATCCTGATCTTGGATGAGGCTACTTCGGCGCTGGATAGTGAAAGCGAAAAGCTTATTCAAGATAGCTTAAAAAGCCTGATGGATGGCAAAACGGTGATTGCGATTGCACATAGGCTCTCGACCATCTCGCATCTTGATCGCCTTGTGGTGATGGAAGCGGGCAAAATTATCGAGGAAGGCCACCATGATCTGCTTTTGCAAAAAAATGGTGTCTATGCCAAACTTTGGTCAATGCAATCAGGAGGGTTCTTAGGTGAGTAACGCCAATCAACAAATCCCGACCAGTGCTTTTAAATTCATTTGGCAGACGCTCCATGAGTGGCCGCAAGTCTGGTCGGTGTGGCTGAATTTTTTCTTTATTGCTGCACGGACAGCGGGATTGCTGGGATTATCTTATGTGATCGGCAGCATTATTTTGATCTCGGAAACGCACACGGAATTTACATGGGTGCTGTTTCAGCCGCCTTTGATTTTGCTGGCTGTGCTCGGGGTGGTGATCAGTGTTTGTCTTTTTATTGATGAGCAACTTTGGCGGATGTTCGAGCCTAAATGGCAAGTTTTTGTGCAGAAAAAATTATTCTCCTATCTGCAAAATCGGTCTTACAATTTCTTTGTAAATACGCATTCTGGGCGCGTAGCACAAAAGATTACGGATATTTCATTTAACGGGATGCTGGCTTGTGATGCGATGCTTTATCAGGTTTTTCCGATTTTTGCAGTGGCTGTCATCGGCAGCTTGATGCTGCTGATGGAGAATATTGTTATTGGTGCCGTGTCTTGTGTTTTGCTGGTGATTTACGGGTTTATTTCAATCCGTATGGGGAGGGAATGCGGAACCTTGACGAAGGAGCTCTATAAATGTCGGGGGCTTGTCGGGGGGCATCTGGTTGATAGTTTGACCAATAATACGATTGTGCGCTTGTTTGGTCGCAAGAGGTATGAAGAGCAGTTTTTTGCCGATAATCTAGCGCCTTATCTGGCAAGTGGGAACCGTCTTTATAATTATCAGGCTCATATGTATCTCAAAAGTAGTTTGCTTAATTATGCTTATGTGGTTGTGATGGTTGCTTTGATGCTGCATTTCTTGATTGTTGGGGTATCAACGGTTGCGGATTTGTCGGTGCAATTTACCATTCTTGTTGTCATGATTAATAGAATGATGAACTTTTGTTTTGAGGTTCGTTTGCTTGCAGGTTTTGCCGGTGCGGTGAGTGAGGGGCTTTCCGTGATCTGTGATCCTGATTTTCAAGATAAAAGCGATAAAAAATCGGATTTTTCTATCGAAAATGGACAGATTTCACTCAAAAACTGTTTTTTTTCTTATAATAATGGTCAAAATTTATTCAAAAACTTTGATATGGAGATAAAACCCGGTGAAAAAATCGGGTTAATTGGCCCTTCCGGCGCTGGAAAGAGCTCCTTAGTCGGTTTGTTGTTGCGTTTTTATAATTTGGAAAGCGGCCAAATCGTGATTGACGGGCAGAATATTGCGGATGTTGATGAAGATAGCTTGCGTAAGAATATCGCTGTGATCCCGCAGGATACTTCGCTGTTTCACCGATCCCTTATGGAGAATATTCGCTATGGCCGATTGGAAGCCAGTGACGCAGAAGTGATCGAGGCGGCGAAAAAAGCACATGCCCATGAATTTATCAAAGACTTGCCGCAGGGCTATGACACGCTGGTCGGGGGCGTGGGGTAAAGCTTTCGGGCGGGCAGCGGCAGCGCATTGCGATTGCGCGTGCGATCCTTAAAGATGCGCCGATTTTGATTTTGGATGAAGCCACCTCAGCGCTGGATAGTGAAAGTGAGAAGCTTATCCAAGATAGCCTAAAAAGCCTGATGGATGGCAAAACTGTGATTGCGATTGCGCATAGGCTCTCGACCATCTCGCATCTTGATCGTCTTGTGGTGATGGAAGCGGGCAAAATTATCGAAGAAGGTTCCCATCAAGATCTCTTGAATGCAGGAGGGCTTTATGCGAAGCTCTGGGGGATGCAATCAGGAGGATTCTTATAATGCGATTTTTCAGTATTTTTTCAGTTTTGAGTTTATTGGTTCTGACACCATTTTCTGCGCGCGCGGCGGTTGAAACATACACGTTGGATAAGGCGCATACGCAAATTGTCTTTTTTGTCGATCATGTTGGTTTTTCAAAATCGCATGGTGATTTTCTGGACTTTGATGGAAGCTTTGATTTTGACGAAAACAACCCTGAAAGTGGTTCCGTTGAGGTTTCTATTAAAACTGCCAGTATAGATATGGTCGGCAATCAAAAATGGATTGATCATCTGAAAAACGCTGACTTTTTCGATGTTGAAAAATACCCGACCATGGATTTCAGAAGCACGGGCGTTGAGATGACCGGTGAAAATACGGCGAAGCTTACGGGTGATTTGACATTGCTCGGGGTGACTAAGCCTGTAACACTGGATGTGACCTTTAACAAGGCAGGTAAGCATCCTTTTAGTGGTAAATATGTGGCTGGTTTTTCGGCGCGCGGGACGTTGAAGCGCTCTGATTTCGGGATGACTTATGGCTTGCCTTTGATCGGTGATGAAGTCGAATTGCGTATCGAGGTCGAGGGCGAACGCCATAACGGATCGGATGGTAACCCTTAAGTATGCAGTCTTATTCTTCTTTTTCTAAAGCTTTACACTGGGTTACGGCATTGCTGATTTTCGGCTTGTTGTCGGTCGGTTTTTATATGGTCGGGATGGAGGATTCTCCGTTCAAATTTCAGGTTTATGGCTGGCATAAATCCTTCGGGACTTTGGTTTTGCTGTTGGTGATTGTGCGTGTGGGCTGGAAGATCGTATCAATGCAACCCCCTGTAATCGCGTCTCATGCGGTGTGGGAAAAATTGCTGGCAAAGCTTGTGAAGTGGGCATTGATTTTGGGTATGTTCGCGATGCCGTTATCGGGGTGGATCATGTCCAATGCCGGTGATTATCCCTATGGCTTTTTTGGTTTATTCGAGATGCCGCATCTGGTGGGAAAAAATCAGGCCTTATACAGGCTTTCCCAAGGCATTCATGAGTGGGCGGCATGGGGCATTATTGGTGCCTTGGCGCTGCATATGGCGGGGGCTTTTAAACATCACTTCATTGATCGTGATGAGACTTTGCAGCGCATGACCTATCGGCGTTTGGGGCTGATTGGTGGTGTGATTCTCACGTTCATTGCCGGCATATTGTGGGTCGCACCTGTGGCGTTATCTCTGCTGGGGGAGGAAGATCACGCGCAGCATAATCACGTCCAGACTTCTTCTGAAAGTGCAGCGCAGGATCATGATCATCACGTGCATGAGAGTTCTCTCCCGCGATGGTATATCCAAAAAGAGGAGAGTGCCATTTATTTTGACGCCACCCAATATGGGGCGGTTTTTAAGGGCGTGTTCGAGAATTTTAGCGGAGAGATCTTTTTTGATCCCGACAATTTAGCGCAGAGTAAAGTTGATATGACGATTGATATTGGTTCGATCAATACGGGCGCGCCAGAGCGTGATACGCAGGCTCGCGGTGGTGAGTGGTTTGATGTGGTGAGCTTTCCCGAGGCGCGTTTTGTCTCGAAAAAATTTGAAGCCTTGGGCGGGAATCAGTTTTCCGTGACGGGGGATTTGACGCTAAAAAACATGACGCAGGATATTACTTTTCCCTTCACGCTTGATTTCCCCGCTGATGATCAGGCACATATGAAAGCCGAGCTTACCCTCAATCGCCTTGAATTCAATATCGGCACAGGCCAATGGACAAGCGATGAAGCGATTGGGGATGCTGTTAAAATTTCGATTGATATAAGTGCATTAACAAAGCCGCTTTGATCTTTAGGCTTGTCCTCACGTTCTATCCTCGCTATGGTGGTTTTCATGAGAACATTGTTTCACTTGTGGCTTCATCCTTTCTCCCGAAAGGTCAGAATCGTTCTGGCCGAAAAGGGGCTTGATTTCGAATTGAAAATCGAAAAAACGTGGGAGCGCCGGACAGAGTTTCTGGCGATTAATCCAGCCGGAGATGTCCCTGTTCTGGTTGAGAAAGACGGCACGACGCTGGCGAATTCCCAAGTGATTTGCGAATATCTGGAAGAGGTTTATCCCGAGGTGCCGTTGCTGGGTGCAGATCCTGTGCAACGTGCGGAGACACGCCGTTTGGTCAGCTGGTTTGACGTGAAATTCGACCGCGAGGTGACGGTTAATCTGGTGGGTGAAAAGCTAATGAAGCGCTTTTTAAAGCTGGGTGAGCCACATGGTCCGTCTGTGCGTGCGGGGCATGCGAATATTCATTATCATCTCGATTATATCGGTTATCTGACGGAGAAACGTCAGTGGTTGGCAGGGGATTCGTTTTCTTTGGCTGATATTGCGGCAGCTGCCCATTTATCAGCTATTGATTATCTCGGTGACGTGCCGTGGGAAGAACATGGTGCTGCGCATGAGTGGTATAACAAAATAAAATCCCGTCCGAGCTTTAAAGCTTTGTTGGATGACCGTATTCCGGGCTTTGCACCGGCTGAGGATTACGAGCGTATTGCTTCATAATTTTTATCGTTTTGTTCTTTGAATATTTCTAAAAATTAATATATCCTGTGTCTTCATAACGTAGTTTTCAACTTTGTTTGATGAAGAAGAATCGTGACTCCAAAAAAGAAGCTTTTTTGTTTCGGCTATGGTTATAGCTGTGATTATCTTGCGCGAGAATTGCTCTCGCGTGAAGGGTGGTCTGTGGCGGGTACAACGCGTGATTCGGTAAAGCGCCAGAGCTTGCGTGCGCAGGGTATCGAGGCGCATTTATTTGATGAAGATCATCCTTTGCCGGATCTACAGCATGCACTTGAGGGGATAACGCATCTCTTGATTTCAACGCCGCCGGATGATGCCGGAGATCCGGCTTTTTTAGCGCACGCGGAAGATATTGCGCGTCTTAAATCTCTGGAGTGGGTCGGTTATCTTTCAACAACTGGTGTATATGGTGATCGTGGTGGAGAATGGGTTGATGAAACTGCTATACCTAATCCCTCTTCTCAGCGGGGATCACGCCGTCTAAAGGCTGAAGACCAATGGCTCTCGCTTTATAAAACATATGGAATTCCAGTGCATATTTTCAGGCTGGCCGGCATTTACGGGCCGGGTCGTAACGCCTTGGCATCGTTAGGTGCAGGATTAGCGCAACGTATCATGAAAGAGGGGCAAGTTTTTGGTCGCATTCATGTTGAAGATATTACCAATGTTCTTGTGGCTTCTATGGATCGACCAACGCCGGGTGAAATCTTTAATGTTGTTGATGATCTTCCGGTGCCCTCGCACGAGGTTGTTGAATATGCATGTCAGCTTCTTGGGCGTGTGCCGCCGCCCATGGTGAATTTTGAAGAAGCAGATTTAGCGCCTATTACACGTAGCTTTTATAGAGACAATCGCCGGACGTCGAATGCGAAAATCAAGCAAATGTTGGATGTGAAATTACGATATCCTGATTATAAATCGGGGTTAAAAGCGTGTTTGGAAACGGAGCGGAATACTGCGGATTCTGCTTCTAAAATTCCTGCCGTTTTTTCATCTTAGGGCTATAATTATCATATAAGCCTATTTGCGTAGTTATGACGCACAAGAGGGTGCATGCGGCGATGCGTCCTTGGTTTTTGGGACGCATGAATATATAGCTGGTCTTATTGATTTTTTGGAATTGGAAATTTTTTACTTACTTAACCGATGGTACAGCATTAAATTCCGGCAAACCTGCTGTATTTTCATACTCCCATCT
>JBFHFW010000002.1:0-20729 GCA_041583395.1 Alphaproteobacteria bacterium | reverse complement strand
GGCGATACTGGCAGCGTGGCTTCCGGCTCGTAAGGCAGCGAAAGTATTGCCGGTTGATATTCTGCGCGGGGGGATTTAAATGAGCGCCCTGCTGGAAATAAAGAATATTACCCGCATCTTACCGGGCGAAGTGCCGGTGACATTGGTGCAGGATATTTCGATGAGTCTCAATGCAGGCGAGTTTGTTTCGATTACTGGCCCTTCTGGATCGGGGAAATCCTCGCTGCTATATCTTCTGGGGCTGCTGGATAAACCAACGCAGGGCACAGTGCTGGTTGAAGGTCGGGATACCTCTGCTATGAGCGGAGAGACACTGGCGGCATTGCGGCTCGAACGGCTGGGCTTTGTGTTTCAGTTTCATTTCCTGCTGCCGGAATTTACGGCACTGGAAAATGTCATGCTGCCGATGCAAAGACTGGCAAAACTGAATGATAAGGAACGCAAGGCGCGCGGCGAGAAAATCTTAAGCGACCTCGGCCTTGCCGATCAGATGCATAAACTTCCCAAACAAATGTCAGGCGGTCAATGCCAACGTGTGGCTGTCGCACGGGCTTTGGCAAATGATCCTGCTATTATTCTGACCGATGAGCCGACTGGCAATCTTGATATGGCTTCCAGCACAACCGTCCAAAACATCCTCAAAGATCTCGCACATAAAGAAAAACGAGCGGTAGTGGCAGTAACACACGATATGGATTTTGCCGCGATGGCCGACCGGCGTATTCATCTGGTTGATGGAAAACTCACCTAAACAAACACCCGCAGATAAGCCACAACGCTATTGGACAGAGCCTTTTTCATTGCGCCCTGTCGTTAAAAAGGTTGCGCCGGAGATGCCCTCAAGCACAAGCGACCAGAAAATGGCTTGATATTTATCAAAGAACATTCACACAAGACGGATTAACGTTGAAGCCATTATTTCTTCCAGACAACAAAAGGAACAAAGCCATGAAAGTAAGAGATTCCATCGTACTGATCACCGGAGCCAATCGAGGAATTGGCAAAGCCTTCGCCGAAGAATTTTTAAAGGCAGGGGCAAAGAAAATTTATCTCGGTGTACGTCATTTAAAATCCGTCAGCGATTTCGCCGCAACAGATTCCAGATATGTGCCGTTGGAACTAGACGTGACCAATCCCGAACATATCCAAGCCGCGGCAAAAAAGGCGAAAGATGTTACGATCCTGATCAACAATGCTGGCGTGCTCCATGGTGGTCGTTTGCAGGATTCGGATTGCCTCAACAACGCCCGCCACGAAATGGAGGTCAATTATTTCGGTCCGCTGGCGATGATTCAAGCGTTTACGCCGGTGCTGGCAAAAAACGGCGGCGGGATGATTGCCAATATGTCTTCTATCGCCGGGTTGGTGGCTTTTCCAGGCATTCCGACTTATTGCACCTCCAAGGCGGCCACACATTTTCTGACGCTGGAATCGCGTATGGAACTAGCACCGTGGAATATTAATGTGCTGGGCATTTATCCTGGTCCGGTTGATACCGATATGGCGCGGCCTTTTGATATGCCGAAAGTTACGCCGAACCATGTAGCAAAAGAAGCAATCAAAGCCATTGAAGCGGAAGAAGACATGCTGCTGCCTGATCCGTATTCAAAGGAGATTTACGCGCTTCACCTCAAAGACCCGAAGCTAGCCGCACAAAAAGTACAGGAAGGTTTCCCGCATGAGGAGGACAAAAAAGCGGCGTCGATGGTGGCATCTGCCGGATTAAGGTAATCGCGTCCGACACAGAGCATATCCCTGACATACAGCATTTCCCGACATGGCCTAATAATGAGGGAATAATAAATGGAATTGACATGTGTCAATTCCGGTTTGTTAAAAATGCACCACACTCGGTTTCATGGATTTTTCTGCTCCCGATTATGATGATTTGATCAAGCGCTACATTGATGTGTGTAACCGCGCGATCATGCTTAATCATGACCGCTTTCCCTTTAAACAGATTTTGGGTGCGGCCAAAAATGCGGAGGGCAGTAAAATTATCGAGGTCAGGATCAAAGAGGGGAGCCCTGATCTTTCATATGCCATGACATTTGATCAAGAGGGTCTCGTCGCACGACCACATTCCACTTGTACAGAGTGTCAGTGTGATCGCAAGTGGGGCGTATCAAAGAGCTATTTGGAAGATGTGACGAAAAACCCCGAAGATTACATCCAAAATCCAGCCAAACTTGATTGGGAGTGGATGTATGATGTGTCTACGGAATGATTATTCCGCAGCCTGCAGATCTTTACAGGGAAATTCCGAAGAACAAGCCGCGCAAGAATAACTGACAAGCTGATCAAGACTATCCATTTCTATGGTCGCGCCCTTGATGCGAATGCCCGTTTTATCACGCAACTTTGCAAGCGCGCGAGAGAAGGTTTCAGGCTGCATCCCCAACCTTGATGCCACAAGCGTTTTATCATAAGGCAGATGAATACTGACCGCGCCGGTTTCATTTTGCCTAGCCAAACGCAGCAAAAAACATCCAATGCGCTGGGACGCATTTTGGAGCGATCGGTGCTCGATCTCCTTATCCTGCTGACGGCGGTAACGCGCCATCGAGCTTAGCATCGCAAGCGCCAACTTATTATTATTTTCAATCTCTGTTTTAAGATCTGAAAGCGGCAGCGAAATAATCTCTGTCGGCTCGACAATCTCGGCACTATAGGGATAGAGATCATCTTCAAAAATGGAGGTTTCGCCGAAAATATGCCCTGCGGGTAAAATATCGACAACGGCTTGCGCACCATCAAGGGTTTCTCTGAATAACTTGACCCAACCACTCTTGATAAAATAGAAGCGCTCGGCAGCATCACCATGAACGAAAAGCACCTTACCCTTTGGATGGGTTTGCGTTTGCGCATGAGACTCCAGCTTCTCGAAAAAATCCTTTTCGCAGGCCTTAAATAGCGCAATGTGACGTAAGCTGTGATCCATTATATATGCTCTTCCCGATTTCCATGCCTGTCTACGCCTAAAATTGACCTTGGTCAAGGAAACTCCCCAAGCAATCATCAATAATAGCGCAAAAATTTGAGTAGACTTAAATCATGTTCATTGGACAATGCATTCATAACATAGCCCTATCGCACGGACTTGCGATTAGCCTGTTTCTGGCCGGTCTTGTCGGTGGCTTTACCCACTGCGCAGGCATGTGCGCGCCTTTTGTTCTGGCGCAAACCGGTGATCTCAAAAAATTAGGCAATGCTTTGCTTATTCCCTATCATTTAGGACGCATGACAACTTATGTTGCACTGGCTATGCTGGTGAGCAGTGTCATCAACCTCGCCTTCATATTTTCGGATTTGAAGGCTTTGATCGCTGCACCTATGCTTGTACTGGCCGGCGTTATCTTTCTGGTCAGTGCATTCCCGCAATTAAGCATTATCTTTCCATGGGTTGTTCTCATCCGGATTGCCGCACCCTATAAATTTGTGGCGCAGCTCTCTGCAAAGCTGATGCATAACCCCAGTATTTTCAAACGCTATGGGTTGGGAGTTTTATTAGGTTTTATGCCGTGCGGATTGGTGGTGTCCGCACTTTTGGCTTCTGCAACCGCGCCCAATGCCGTGCAAGCCGCTCTTGCGATGGGGGCATTTACATTGGGGACTGTGCCGGCACTTATTCTGGTGGCTTTGGGTGGGCATGCCTTAAAGACCAAATACCCCAAAGCCTCTATAAGGGTGAAACAAAGCGCAATGATTATCAGCAGCCTATGGCTTTTTGCCTTGGCGGGTACAATGGTTTTTTAAAAAGGAACGATCATGGATACAGTGAATTACAATTATGATGTCGTAAAGAAATTTACACTCGCAACCATTTTCTGGGGCATTGTCGGCTTTAGCGCCGGACTTTTTATAGCCTTGCAGATGGTGTTTCCCGACCTCAATATCGAGCCTTTCTTGAATTTCGGCCGCTTGCGCCCCGTGCATACCTCGGCTGTGATTTTTGCCTTTGGCGGCAATGCGCTTTTTGCGACCAGTTACTATGTAGTCCAACGCACCTGCGGCATCAGGCTGTGGGGTGATAAGTTGGCGAATTTCACCTTTTGGGGGTATCAGGCCTTTATCATTATGGCGGCGCTCGGCTATGTACTGGGGGTCACGCAAAGCAAAGAATATGCGCAGCCAGAGTGGTATGCCGATATCTGGCTAACGCTTGTGTGGGTGTCGTATTTGCTGGTCTATCTGATGACTTGTATCAAGCGCAAGGAGCCTCATCTTTATGTCGCAAACTGGTTCTATCTGGCCTTTATCATCACCGTTGCCGTGCTGCATTTAGGGAATAATCTCAGCCTGCCGGTTGATATTACAGGTGCCAAAAGTTACTCGGTCTTTGCCGGAGTACAAAGTGCCATGATCCAGTGGTGGTACGGTCATAATGCGGTCGGGTTCTTCCTGACAGCAGGCTTTTTGGGAATGATGTATTACTTCGTACCCAAACAGGCTAACCGCCCGATTTATTCCTACCGTCTATCGATCATTCACTTTTGGTCACTGATCTTCATCTATATGTGGGCGGGACCACACCATCTACATTACACAGCCTTGCCTGATTGGGCACAAACATTGGGCATGACGTTCTCCATTATGCTCTGGATGCCGAGCTGGGGCGGGATGATCAATGGTGTGATGACGCTCTCGGGTGCATGGCATAAATTGCGCGAAGATCCCGTGTTACAGTTCATGATTATCGCGCTGGCCTTTTATGGCATGGCCACATTTGAGGGGCCATTGATGGCTATCCGTTCGGTAAATTCTTTATCACACTACACAGATTGGACGATCGGTCATGTGCATTCCGGTGCGCTGGGCTGGAACGGCTTTATCACATTTGGTTGCCTCTATTATCTTGTGCCAAGACTTTGGGAACGTGAGAAACTCTACTCTACCAAACTTGTGAGCGCGCATTTGTGGATCGCTACGATCGGTATCGTATTTTATATCTCTGCCATGTGGGTGTCGGGCATTATGCAGGGTCTGATGTGGCGCTCTTATGACGGGATGGGCTTCTTGCAATACTCATTCGTTGAAAGCGTCATGGCGGCAAAACCATTTTATATGATCCGCGTTATGGGCGGTGTGCTTTATCTCACCGGTGCGCTGATTATGGTTTACAACTTCTGGCGCACGATCCGCGGTGACGTCAATGAAAAAGAGTATAATCTAAAAACTGAAGGAGCCCTCGCATGAGCTGGATGAACAAACATGAAAAGCTGGAGCGTAACTCTCTCCTTTTATTAGGACTTACTATTGTTGTTATTTTGATCGGTGGCATCGTTGAAGTTATTCCGCTCTTCCGCATGGAAACGGTGATTGAGCCCGTTGAAGGCATACGTCCTTATACACCGCTGGAGCTTGCTGGCCAAAATATCTATGTGCGTGAGAATTGCGCATCCTGTCACTCCCAACAAATCCGTCCTTTGCGGGATGAGGTTGTACGCTATGGCCATTATTCCTTGGCGGCCGAGAGCATGTATGACCACCCCTTCCTTTGGGGATCAAAGCGTACAGGACCTGATCTGGCACGTGTCGGCGGGAAATATTCGGATGAATGGCATGTGGCGCATTTAAAAGAGCCGCGCGATCTGGTGCCCGAATCCATTATGCCGTCTTACAGTTTTTTGAGTAAAAACGGGGCGAAGCTTCATGATTTGGGTAAGCATCTCAAGACATTGCGCGCCCTTGGTGTGCCCTATACGGATGATATGATCGAATGGGCAACGGTCGATGCCACAGTGCAAGCCACGGGCGAGGCACGGACAGATACATCTGGTCTGCAGGAACGCTATGGCGAGGCTATTAATGCACGGGACTTTGATGGCAACCCCCACATGATTTCCGAGATGGATGCGCTTGTCGCTTATCTTCAAGTACTTGGCACCATGGTAGATTTCGAAGCGGCAAAAGCCGTTGAAGGAGGGGCGGAATAATGAAAGAAATTTTCGCAAGTGCTGATTACGGACTAGCAGGATTGCTGTTCTTTTTTATTTTCTTTTGCGCCATCACACTTTGGACGCTACGTCCCCGCGCGAAAACAACCTATCAAGATTACGGGAATATTCCGCTTCAGGAGAATGACGAATGAGCACAGATAAAGACAATAAAGATATCGACGAGATATCAGGCGTTGAAACCACAGGGCATGAATGGGATGGCTTAAAAGAGCTGAATAACCCCCTGCCGCGTTGGTGGGTCTGGATACTTTTGGTGACAATTATCTGGTCGATTGGATATTGGATTTTATACCCTGCATGGCCGACTTTAAGTGGCTCGACACAGGGGCTGAAAGGCTATACCCAATTTAACGAACTGGCCGAAAGCCAAAGCGAAATCACAGCACGGCAGCAAGTCTATCTGGAGCGTTTTGAAGATGCGTCTTTAAGCGAGATCATGAATGATCCGGAGCTTTATGCCTTTGCGATGGCGGGCGGGGCTTCAGCTTTTAAGGATAATTGCGCCACTTGTCACGGTACAGGCGGGCAAGGCGCAAAGGGCTATCCAAACCTCAATGACGATGACTGGCTTTGGGGCGGGAAACTCGCTGACATTCACCAAACTCTCAGATATGGCATCCGCGTGGCGGGCAGCTATGACACGCGCCTTTCACAAATGCCTGCTTTTGGTAAGGACGGGTTATTAAAGTCTGACGAGATCAATGCCGTTGTTGATTACGTTCTCTTGCTTTCCGGTCAGGAAACACATGGTCATGAAGCGCAAGGACGCACAATTTTCCGGCAGCAATGTGCCTCTTGTCATGGGCAGGACGGTAAAGGCCTCAGAGAGTTTGGCGCGCCAAATTTAACCGATAAAATCTGGCTTTACGGTGGGGACAGAGATACTGTCTATCAAACAGTTTATAATGCCCGCGCTGGTGTCATGCCCGCATGGGGAGAGCGCCTTGACAAGAACACGATTAAGCAGCTAACGATTTACCTGCATCAACTTGGCGGCGGTGAATAGGAAGCCGGAGATGGAACGCAATAAAAACAATCCCTTTGCGTCATTGCGAGGAGCGCAGCGACGCGGCAATCTATTCTGGATTGCTTCGCTGTGCTCGCAATGACAACGTCAGGAAATTGATATGTCCGGATCGGTGCAGTATTTTGAAAAGCAGGAAAAAATCTACCCCAAACGTGTTTGGGGGAAATACCGCAAGCTGAAATGGCTGGCGATGATTATCACGCTCGGGATTTATTATTTCGTGCCTTTTATCCGCTGGGATCGCGGGCCTTTGGCTCCCGATCAGGCAGTGCTTATTGATCTGCCTGCGCGCCGGGCCTATTGGTTCGGGATCGAGATCTGGCCACAGGAAGTGTATTTGCTCACGGGCATTTTGATTTTGGCAGCGATTGGCTTGTTCTTTATCACCAGCCTTTTTGGGCGCGTCTGGTGCGGCTATTTTTGCCCGCAAACCGTTTGGACGGATTTGTTTGTCTGGGTCGAACGCATTGTTCAGGGCGATCGTAATGCGCGTAAAAAACTCCATGAAAGCAAATGGACGCTTTATAAAATCCGCAAAATTGCACTGACCCATTTTATCTGGCTGATCATCGCGTGGTGTACGGCGGGATCATTTGTTTTATATTTCAATGATGCGCCGACATTGGTGCGCAGCTTTTTTGAATTTGATGTCTCGCCCACCGTACTTGCTTTTATTGCGAGCCTGACCTTCAGTACCTATTTGATGGCCGGTTTTGCGCGTGAGCAGGTTTGCACCTATATGTGCCCCTATGCGCGCTTTCAATCCGCCATGTTTGATCGAGATACTCTTGTCATCGGCTATGATGAGCAGCGCGGAGAGCCCCGCGGAAAACACAAAAAAGGCGATAGCTGGGAAGGGCGCGGGCACTGCATTGATTGCACGGCCTGTGTGCAGGTCTGCCCGACGGGTATTGATATCCGCAATGGCTTGCAAATGGAATGTATTGCCTGCGGCTTATGTGTGGATGCATGCAATAATATCATGGATAAGGTTGATCTGCCCCGCGGGCTTATTCGCTATGACACCACAAATCATATGCAATCAGGCAAAAACCCCTTCCAGTTCATTCGCCCGCGGACAATCTATTATGGACTTATTTTAGCGGTTGTCGGCTGTGTGATGCTCGCAGCTTTGGTGATGCGTTCCCCTGTGGAGCTACATGTGCTGCATGATCGCAATCCTTTATTTGTTCAGCTCTCCAGCGGGGAAATACGCAACGGCTATGTAATCAAGATCCTCAATAAAACGCATGCGCATCGCACATATACGCTTAATGTTGAGGGCGTGGATAATGCTCATATTGCCGTCAAAGCCGCCGGAGAAATCAGCGCCGATAGCCTGTATGTCCCCGCCGATAGCGTTGGGAGCTATCATGTTTTTGTGAGCGCCAATACAAACCCTGCCGCGCCGCGTGATATTGTATTTACACTGGCGGATGACGAGGTTAAAGACCGCTATAAAAGCGTCTTTATCAGCCGAAAGGAATAACCATGGAACAAGCCATTAAAGACCCCAGAGATAAATGGATACCCCGCTATTTCGTGATGTTTTTTGCGGTGATTGCTCTGCTGGACGGGACTTTTGTTTATACCGCCATCAGCACGCAAACAGGTGTTGTCACCAAGCATCCGTATGAAAAAGGGCTGGCCTTTAATGAAACACTTGCAAAAGCCAAAGCACAGCCGCACATCAGCCATGAAACCACTTACCATGACGGGGTTTTGCGTTTGAAACTGCCTATAGAGACAGCTTCGGTCATAGCCTCCATCATCCGACCCGTGCAGGATGGCTATGATTTTGATATAAAACTTGCGCATATGGGGGATGGGATTTATGAAGCAACAATCGACACACCGCTTAAAGGCGCATGGACAGCAAAGCTGAAAGCCACATGGAACGACAACCAATTCCAGACCAGCCACGACTTCATCGTGAAGTAAGTACAGGCTATGAAACGCTTGCTCTTGAAAATGAGGAGGGAGCGTATGAGCTCTCTGTTTTGGTTAGCGGTGTTTATTGCGCGGCCTGCATCCAGAAAATCGAAGGCTCTTTAACGGCCGAGCAAGACATTCAAAATGCACGGCTGAATTTTTCAACGCGGCGCTTGTCGCTTGTGTGGGACGGAGAGGCCGCGCGCGCCAATGATTTTGTCGATACCATCAAAAATCTGGGCTATGACGTGCAGCCTTATGATCCAGATACAGAGCAAGAAGATATCAAGCGTGAAGAGCGTTTCTTGCTGCTGTGCTTGGGTGTGGCTGGCTTTGCAATGGGCAATGTGATGTTGCTCTCCGTCGGGGTATGGAGCACAAGCGCCGAAACCATGGGCATGGCCACGCGGGATTTCATGCACTGGATTGCCGCTATCATTGCGCTGCCGACAATTTTATTTTCAGGGCGGCCATTTTTCCGCTCGGCACTCAAAGCCCTAGGCGCAGGCCGTACCAATATGGATGTCCCGATTTCGCTGGCGCTATGTCTGGCCAGCGGGATGAGCCTTTTTGAGACCATCCATCACGGCGAACATGTCTATTTCGATTCGGCGGTGATGCTGACATTTTTTCTGTTGGTCGGGCGCTATCTGGATTTTCGGGCGCGTAAGAATGCACGATCAAGCGCCACGGATTTACTCAGCAGCCTCAGTGGTTTTTCAACAGTGATTGAAGGGCAACAGACCCGTAAAATTCTGATCCGTGATTTAAAGGAAGGCATGATTGTGCAAATCGCCGCCGGAGAGAAAATCCCCGCCGATGGGCACGTTATAAAAGGAAGCAGTGATGTTGATGTGTCTTTGATAACGGGCGAGACTTTGCCACAAAGCATGAGCAAGGGCAGTGAGGTCTTTGCAGGTACGCTTAATCTCTCGGCGCCTGTTGTTATCAAAGTCAGCAAAGCAACGGAAAATTCGCTGGTTGCCGATATTGCGCAACTGATGGAAAAGGCCGGACAGGGGCAGGCACGCTATGTGCGCTTGGCTGAGCGTGCGGCGCGGCTTTATACGCCTGTCGTGCATAGTTGTGCTTTGCTCGCCTTTTTGGGCTGGTGGTTTGTCGGTGGCTTGCTGTGGCAAGAGGCCTTGATGATTGCCGTAACTGTACTCATTATCACGTGCCCTTGTGCTTTGGGATTGGCGGTGCCTGTGGTGCAAACACTTGCCAGTGGGCGACTGATGAAGCAAGGAATTTTGGTGAAATCCGGTGATGCGCTTGAACGCTTGGCGCGGATCGATACTGTATTACTGGATAAGACCGGAACGCTGACCATAGGCAAGCCGCAGCTGGAAGGCATATATGATCATGACCATGTGCAAATGACCGCATCACTCGCTGCACATAGCGCGCATCCCCTTTCAAAGGCTTTGCATTATGATGGCGCATTACTGGATATCAGTGATGTGCAGGAGCATCCGGGCAAAGGGCTATCGGCTATTTATCAGGGACAAGAAATACAGCTTGGCAGCCGTGCATGGTGTGGGGATCAGGATGCACCTGCCAGTGATCAATCAGAGCTCTGGTTGCGTGTCGGGAAGAATGCCCCCACCGTTTTTTATTTCACGGATCATCTGCGCGCAGATACAGCCGATACGATCTCGGCTCTGAGTAAGGCTGGCCTCAAACCCATTATGCTCTCGGGTGATCGGCAAGTTGTTGCAGATAAGATAGCCAAGCAAGCAGGCATAAAAGAAATATATGCCGAACAAACCCCTGTGCAAAAATCGGATGTTTTGGAGAATTTCAAAGGGCAAGGGCACAATATCCTTATGGTTGGGGACGGACTTAATGATGCGCCTGTTTTAGCCGGTGCGGATGTCTCGATGGCACCGGGCACAGCCATTGATATGGCACAAAATGCGGCAGATATCGTCTTTATGGGGGATCGGTTAATGCCCGTTTATCAGGCCTATAAAACGGCGCGCATGGCACAAAAACTGATCAAGCAGAATTTTGCACTCGCCATTCTTTATAATATCATTGCCATACCGTTGGCGTTGGGGGGATTCGTAACCCCTTTTGTTGCAGCGATTGCGATGTCTGGCTCATCTTTGCTTGTGGTGACTAACTCTTTCCGTCTAAGGTTATGACATGAGTGTTCTCATTTATCTTATTCCATTGGCGCTTTTACTAGGCCTTATTGGCCTGATTGCCTTTATTTTGAGCCTTAAATCAGGGCAATATGATGATCTTGAGGGTGCGGCCAACCGTATTTTGCTGGATAATGACAAAGTCCCCCCTCAAATTGACTCTTGTCAATTCACTGCACTTCGAAAACACACATAATCCTTCCAAATTCTATGTCTCAATAAGAGGGAGTATATCCATGAAAAATATTTTTAAATTAACGCTGCTCGCAAGCACAATTTTTGCTGCTTTTTCAGCATCACCTGTTAACGCTGATAGTCTTGGTGATACATGGTCTAAAGAGCGTTTTCAAATCCGCTTGCGCGGTATTGGCCTGTTGGCTGATGGTGATGGCATTGTCAATGGCACGGCTTTGAAAACAGATGTTGGCGATGCCTTAACGCCGGAAGTTGATGTAACTTATTTCTTCACAAAAAACATCGCAGCCGAGTTAATTGCAGCAACAGCTCAACATGAAGTTAGCGCTGGTGCAAATGATCTGGGTGAAACCATGATCTTGCCGCCCACTTTGACGCTGCAATATCACTTCACACCTGATAACCAGTTTAGCCCCTATGTCGGTGCAGGGATCAACTATTCTTACTTCTATGGTGAAGATGATGGCACAGGTTTTAATGACCTTGAAGTGACAGGTGGATTTGGTCTTGCTGCGCAAGCTGGTTTTGATTACTGGATCAATGACAATTGGGGCTTTAACATGGATGTGAAATATGTCGATTTGCAGGTCGATGTTGACGTTAATCAAGGCGCAACGGCTTTAGCCGCCGATAATGTTGATCTTGATCCATGGATCTTTGGTATTGGTGTGTCTTACAGATTTTAAATCAACCAGACTTCAGGAAAAAAGCTCGGTTGAGATAACCGAGCTTTTTTTATATTGCTCCGGCTTGTTTTAACCCAATTTAATGATCTAATTTTTTAAAGGCTCTAGACTAACCATTCTATATTGCTAATCTGGAACCTTTACCTCTTCGTACATGCTGGGCTTTGCCGTAACAATATCGGCCACTGCTCTACCCAGCCATCACTGTGAGACGCATTTTGCACAATACTGTATCTGACACAATTTTGTGAAGGCAATGCCCTGATATAGCTGTCCAATATTGGCTTTGGCACGTTTTTGTCTTCGGCACCAACAAAGTGATACTGCGGAATATGGGCAAGACGATCCGGAAAATCAGGTGGGTTCAAGGAGCCTATTAATACAGAGATGCCGTGATATATGCTATGGGCGCGATGGTCAAGATTACCCGCCACACTGCGCAAAGACAAAATATCCGTGCGCTCTGCGGTCAGCAATGCCGCAATTGCCGCGCCGCCTGAATAGCCGATCAGGTGAAAGCCTGTCAGATGATGACGCGCTTTTATATCATCCAATGCGGCCTTATAAACCTCTATAACTTCTGGTGCGAAGCGTTTTGTTCCCCAATACGCATTATCGCATGGCTGACCGTCACGCATTTTGCTGTATTGGCAAGGACGTGCCAGATAAATCACATTTGCAGAAGGATCTTGTGACGCCAGTTTAAGAGCCAGTGGATTTTTGGGCGTTGGATCAAGGGATTTTTGGCGTTTGTTGAGCCAAGCCAGCCCATCACCCTCGATATAAAGATTGGCAGTCGTATTATCATCTCGGGAAAGTCGCTCATAGCTGCTTAATATGAAAGGAGAAGCCTGAATTGTGCGTGCTTGCATCCCTGCAGCCTTTGCAATTTTCTCTGCCGCCTCAACCCGAGCATTTATACCCGTCCCGGCGCAGCTTGCCAAAACCAGCGGTAACACTATCAGACATACTATCCTAGTCTTATATAACCTTTTCATCACTCTATTCTACATCCTGCCCCCAAATATCGAAAGATCCTCCATACAAAAATCCCCGACCTAGGCCGGGGATTTTCCAATTCTTTATACTATTCACATTCTTAGAATTTGTACTGTGCTTTCAACAAAGCTGAGTGTGAGTCGTAATCTGATTTCGCTTCGTAATCATAATCCGCAACAAACTCCCAGTTTGAAGCAGCGTAATATGTTACACCCGCACCAACATCAAATGTTGTTTGCGCAGGATCAAAGCCTGTTGTTTTGAAGCTTGCACCACCACCAGAGAATGTGCTGGTTGCCTCGACTTCATCACCGATCAGGTCATGACGTACACCGGCGTGAAGAACAGGCTCGATATAACCGCCATCACGTGTTTGTGTTTTCCAGGCTGCATCCAAACCGATACCAAGCTCGAAGATATTCATCGCATCGCTATCGATTGTAAGGTTTGCACCACCGGCACCAGTTTCTGTGTAGTCTTCGGCATCATAGTGAACATAGTTCGCCATCAACGTTGGTGTCAGTGTTAGACCGGCATCTTGTGCGTAGTCACGACCGATCTCTGCACGTGCGTAGTAAACATCACTGCTGTAATCGCCGCTTGCTGTCAAACCGCTTACACCGCCAACATTATAACGTTTTGTTTCATTATCGTTATAAGCATAGCCGACTTGTGCATTCACAAATGTTCTGTCGTCAACATCATACTGGCCATACAAAGAGACCTGATAGGTATCGATGTCTGTTTGTGTATTATTGGCGTTATCAGAGTCGACCTCAGAGTTTGCATAGCCAAGAGCTAAACCAAGTACCCAATCGTCACCAGCGTCACCTGTGTCAGCACCAATCGCCGCACCAACTGTGTCGATGTCATAGCCATCAATGTTGTCACGCTTGTCTTGCTGACCGGTCGTACCGAAGATCTGACCCCAGATACTGCGGCCTGTGAAAGAATCACCAGCGGCCATGCCGGTTTCACCAGAGCGGAGGGAAGCCAGACGTGTCTGTGCCATACCTGTTGAGCTTGTCACAACACCGAGACCAGCCGCAACAGCACCACCATCAACGGTTGGCTGTGTTGCTTCCAGAACTTCACCCAAAGCTGCGGCTGTTGTTGCTGCCGCAAGCTGTGTTTGGATTTGTGATAGTTCTGTGTTTGATGTACCAGCCAAGGAGTCAAGAACCGTACCAACATTTTGGTTGTTGGTTGTTGTTGCAAGACCGCTTGTGTTCTGCGCAACTGTGACTTCGATATTGTTACCATTGGCTGCCAATGTCACTGTGTGGATCAAAGAGTTATCCGTTACAGTACCACCTGCTGTTGCTGCCGCACCACCAGTCGCAAAGACCGCAGTACCGTTAGCAACGTTAGCACCAACAGTAAAGGCTACAGTTTCGGCAGACAAATCGATCGCACCGGCAGACGCCAAGCTACCATAGTCAGCCGCATTCAATGTGCCATCGCCATCATCTGTCAATGTCACAGCATATGTACCGGCAC
Source organism: Alphaproteobacteria bacterium (assembly GCA_041583395.1). GTDB lineage: Bacteria > Pseudomonadota > Alphaproteobacteria > Micavibrionales > Micavibrionaceae > UBA6929. The sequence continues at coordinate 6,280 of JBFHFW010000002.1, read as the reverse complement.
CGGCAAAGCCACCGTCAGCTGTCAATGTATCGCCAACACCAAGATTGATTGTACCACCGTTTGTTACAGCGCCTGTCAATGTTGTGTTGCCTTGGCCGTCATATGTGGAGTTTGCCACTGTTGTCAAAGCTGTACCGAAGACGTTACCTGTTACTGTTACAGTCTCGGATGCGCCATTGACGTTGATCGCTGCGATGCCGTTAGCTGCAGATGTACCAAGCGCACCAGTGATCGTTGTCGTACCAGTGAAGTTCAATGTACCGTTTGCACCACCTGTCGAGATGATATTCCCTGTCAGGTCAGCATTATCCGCAAATGTGACCGTACCAGCGTTGTTTGCAAAGTCCAAACCGTTTGCTGTTGTAACATCATTAGCAAATGTAATCGTACCGGCCGCACCGAAATCGATATCATCAGCCGCAACAGTCGAACCAAAAGCTGCTGTTCCTGTACCGTTCGCTGTAATCAACTTCAATGTATTCGTCGCACCAACTGCGCCGCCAATTGTTGTACCACCTGTAGAATCAAGTGTGATTGTACCGATTGTGTCACCACCGCTATCGTTGTCGATTGCACCGGAGACATCAACACCGGCCGCCAAATCCAAAGTACCGTCCGCACCGAAGTTCACAGCACCTGTAAGGTTGCCATTCACGTCAGCTGTTGCACCTGCATTATCAACAGACAAGGTACCCACGCTTACAGTTGAGCTAAAGCCTGTTGTTGCCGCGCCTGTCAATGTAATTGTATCAAGGGCTGCTGTGCCACCGATTGCGCCGGAGAATGTTGTGCCGGCTGCGTTAGAAACAATGATATCACCTTCACTTGCAGCACCGCCATTAATTGTACCAGCGATCACCTGTGCGCCACCGCCATCAATTGTCAATGTCAGCGCATTGTTATCAGCGCTCAAAACCGTTGCAGCTGCTGTCAAATTACCGCTCAAATTCACGCCGACTGTGTTGCCTGCATTTGTGTCTGTATCGATGGTCAATGTACCCGTACCGAGATCAACGTTGCCATTGATATCTACTGTGAATGCATCACCTGTCGCATCATCATCGTTACCGTTAATTGTTAAATTGAATGACGTCTGACCATTCAAGTTAACGTTACCGTTAATTGTTACTGTCTCGGCAGCATCGTCATTCACATCATCATCAAGTGTCAATGTCAAAGCATCTGCACCTGCAAAAATCGCACTTGCGTTTGTACCTGTCTCACCGATTGTATCGCCATTTTGAAGGCCGCCGATTGTTGCGTCCGCATTGACCTGAACGTCGAATGTGTCTGTTGCTTCGCCAGCGGCACCTGTACCATTTGTGTTTGTGCCCCAATCAAAAGGAGAGGTTGCAAGCTCATCACCGTCAAATGTACCGTTTGCGTCAGCATCAACGCTGATTTCATCCGCCGCGAAGGCCGGTGTCACCGCAACCGGCGCGATAACCCCGACAGCAACAATGGCCGTCCCTACTAAAAGAAGTTTTCTAAAATCTTGTGTTTTCATGTGTTTTTCTCTCCCTATTGGACATGAATGAAAATTAAATACGTTTAAAATTACACAGCGCGCGCATTATGAATACAACCTGAAGGCAAGAAGCGCAGACTTCTTACACCCCGAATCTTTTAACAGTATCTACATCAAAAGGAAAGGGGGCATAGCAAAAAAATTGCGCCCCCATAGCCATACAAGACTCATTTATGTCTTCAAGATATCTTCTTAAGCGCCTTTGAGAACCCTTTGAGCGACATATTGATTTGAATTGTCTTGCCCTGTATCGAGCGGAAAGAAATCATGATATTCTCCCCCTTGCGCAACATTTTTTGTACTTTTTCATCAAGAGAAACATAGGCAAAACAGCCACCCACATCGCAATAACGCACATTAAAACGAAATGGCTTACCATCATCAATACGCATTTCCACACCTGGAGCCAGAAGAATGCCAAGAGGCAGAATAATAATGCTGCGTGCCTCTTCCTGATCTCCGGGAAAACCTACTGCAAACTCAATCAAGCGTTGATTGTTTTCTTTAACGCTGATGCGCTGGAAAATTTCACACTCACCCCGTTTAGGATTTTTTTGTGCCTCCTCTGTATTACACCGCACAAACCATGCTTCACCATCATCACTTGCAGCTTGTGTGGTTGAGCCACCCATTACTATGACCGAAAGCATTACACCTAATACTGCGCACAGTACTACTACTGTCTTTAGCCCTGATTTTACACACATCTCGCCTTACTCCTGAAAATTTGGGTCGTTATCTATTCGCATAGTGAACATCTCACCCTCTAAAGTAAACCCCTGACTCCAAACCTTCTACCGGAAGATTCAACCTGAAGATGATATATTCCAGGGTTAGAACCCATTAATTGCGCAAGGGCTTTCCGGTCGTCAGCATATGCTCGATACGCTGCATCGTGCCTTCGTTTCTGAGCAACTGCATAAATTCCGACAGCTCAAGTGCGACCAGATCATCTTCTTTTAAGGGCTGCGTCCAATCACCGTCTTTTCCGCCCGAGAGAACAGCCGCGAGATGACCCGATACCACACCATCATAAGGCGTGGCTTTGCCGCTTTTTTGCAAATCCTTGACCGCCATATCCAACGCGGTTTTGCCTGATGGGCCCGGCACGCGGATATCTTCACGCATTTCCGGCGCTTCATAGCCCTCTGCCATTGCCAGAGCGCGCTGCTTGGCGTCATAGAGCAAGCGGTCACGGTTCATGGTAACGCCGTCCGTTTCACGGAAGTAACCGATATCTTGTGCCTCGAACGCGGATTTGGAAACTGTAGCTACACCGATCGTCTCGAATGCTTTGCGTGTTGCGCCCATCGGCGTTGTATCAGGGGCAAACCACATGGCGTTACGCCCGAATTTATCGACGCCCGCTTTGAATTTAGCACGCTCACGCTCCTGATAACGCAGGATCATTTCCTTACATCCACCCCATGCCGGTATCAGACCAACACCAACTTCGACGAGACCTGTGTAGGTTTCGGCGTGTGCTTGCACGGCGTCAGAGGCCAATAAAATCTCGCATCCACCGCCCAGCGCCATACCCGAAGGCGCCGAGATCACAGGGAATGGTGCGAATTTCAGCTTCTTGAAGACCTGCTGACCGCGGGCAATAAAACCTTCTACCTGCGGCCACAAGGCGATATTGATCATAAAGCCTGCAATGCCAAGATTGGCTCCGGCAGAGAAATGCGAGGCTTCGTTATAAACAACCAGCGCTTTATAATTATCATCGGTTTCGATCGTCTTAATCGCTTTTTCAAGCATATCAAAGATTTGCTCGTCAAAGGTATTCATCTTGGTCGTATGCTCGAAACACAGCACGCCATCGCCGATATCCCATACGCTGGCCGATTTATTTTTCATAACAGGTTCGGATGAAAGCCTCAGATCGCTGAGCAGCAAGACCCCTTCGGAGCGCACCACATTGTGATATTTGCCATCAAGACCAAAATATTGACGCTTGCCGCCTTCGATCTTATAGAATGTGCCCTCGCCGACTTTACCGAGGAAATCAGGCACTGCGGCGCCCTCTTCAGCCAGCTTACCCGCCAACCATTTCGCGCCCAGCATATCGATCATCTCGAACGGACCATGCTTCCAGTTATAGCCGAGCTTCATGCCCTCATCGATTTCAAAGATGGTTTCAGCAACTTCACCCACCAGTTCAGCCGCATAAGACAGTGTTTGCTTCAGCACCGCCCATGCATAACGCCCGCCCTCATCATCGGTTTCAACAACGGCGCGTAATCCTTCACGCCCCGCGGCCACGGATTTAAGCGCAGCAGCGGCCTTTTTATCGGAGGCAACATAATGGCTTTCATCAAAGCTGTCTTGTTGGATGGCAAGTGCCTGCTTTTCTTTCTTGCCCTTTGATGTATCGGGATTAAGGCGGTAAAACCCACCCTTGCCTTTGCGGCCTGTATAGCCTGCCGCGATCATATCATGGACAAATTTGTAATCCTCGAAGATCGCGCGATACGCGTCATCTTTACCCAAAGTCGAAAGCAGAGAAGCTGAAAGCTTGGGCATCAAATCAATGCCCACCAGATCAATCAGACCAAACACACCCGTTTTGGGAATGCCGACAGGTTTGCTGAGCACCGCATCAGCCACTTCAATCGAAACACCCTGTTTGACCGCTTCATTCACACCAGCCGTTAGCCAAAACACACCAAGGCGATTGGCGATAAAGCCCGGCGTATCATGACAGCGCACCACGCCCTTGCCGAGTTGTTGATCACAGATCGATACAATTGTCTCAACCGCATCTTTGCGTGTTTTTTCACCGACAATCAGCTCCAGCAAACGCATATAGCGCGGCGGATTGAAGAAGTGGGTGATCATAAAATCTTTGGCAAAATCATCAGGCTGACCTTCCACCAATTTATGCAGCGGAATAGTCGACGTATTGGATGAAACAATCGAGCCTTTCTTACGATGCTTTTGCAGTGTTTCATAAGTTTTGTGCTTGATGGCGAGGTCTTCGAGCACCACTTCAATAATCCAGTCACACTCTGCAAGCAGCCCCAGATCATCTTCCAGATTACCCGTTACAATCCGTTTCGCATTGGATTTACGCATAAAGGGCGCAGGCTCGGTTTCCAGCATGCGTGCAACCGCATCCTTGGCCAGATCTTTGCCCTCGACTTTGATATCCAACAAGACAACCGGCAAACCGGCATTGGCCACTTGGGCAGCAATACCACTGCCCATGACCCCTGATCCGATAACGGCAACTTTTTTGATGTCTGTGCTCATTGTAAAACCCCTCGTGGTTTATAGAAGATTTTAACCCAAATTAATTTTATATAGCGCAATCCCAAAGTAGATAGAATATAAGCTACCGCAGGAACCAAAGCATGAAACCAAGCATCTGCGACTTCAAGCATATTCAAATATACCCCAATCACCCCATATGTTACGAACGCAATAATTAAACGGCGCGTCCATGATATTTCCCATGCCTTATCTGCATCGACGCGGGCGTTGCGTTGTTCAAGGCTCTCAGCCATACCTTAAATCGCCTCCAGAATTGTCGCCACACCCTGTCCACCGCCGATACACATGGTGGCGAGTGCATATTTTTTGCCCTCATCATGCAAGAGCTTGGCGGCCTTACCCGTAATACGCACACCCGATGTACCCAGCGGATGCCCCATCGCGATCGCACCTCCATGAATATTGACCTTATTGATATCCATGCCGAGCTCTTTAATCACAGACAGGCCTTGAGCGGCGAAAGCCTCATTCAGCTCGATAATATCAATATCTTCAAGCTTCAGTCCCGCACGTGCCAAAGCTTTTTGTGTTGCGGGTACGGGGCCAATTCCCATGATATGCGCCTGACATCCTGCTACGGCAATAGATTTAATGCGTGCCAGCTTTGGCAAACCATGCTTATCAGCATATTCCTCGGATGCCACAATCACAGCGGCCGTGCCGTCTGTCAGTGGTGATGAGGTCGCAGCCGTCACCGTACCATCTTTATCAAAGGCCGGCTTGAGCGTTGCGAGCTTTTCAACACTACTATCAGCACGAATCGTGCCATCCTTATCAACATCACCGATGGCTACAATCTCATCATCGAACTTGCCGGACTCTGCCGCGGCGGCGGCTTTATGGTGAGAATTGACAGCAAATTCCTCCTGCTCCTCACGGCGGATTTGATATTTCTTTGCCAGATTTTCAGCCGTCTCCCCCATCGAGATATAGGCCGCAGGGAACTTCTCGTACAAGGTCGGATTAGGCATCGGGTTAAAACCACCCATCGGGATGCGCGACATACTCTCAACGCCTGCTGCAATAAAAACTTCACCCGCACCCATTTGAATGGCTCCTGCGGCTGTATGAATGGCGGTCATAGATGAGCCACAAAAACGATTAATGGTTTGACCACCAATACTCTCGGGCAGATCAGCGTTATTCACAACAAGGCGGGCGATATTAAAGCCCTGCTCGGCCTCGGGGAACGCACAACCCATAATCAGGTCTTCGATATCCTCAGGCTTCACCCCTGTGCTTTCGACCAAAGCTTTGACAATTTCAGCAGCCATATCATCGGGCCTCACTTTGGCAAGCGCCCCTTTGTTCGCGTAATGCATGGGCGAGCGTTTAAAACCGCAAATAACAACTGATTTTTCCATGGGATGGAGACCTCCTGATTGATGAATCCGTTTAAAATAAAGAATTTATAATAAAACACAGAATGTGAATTTTGTATTACTTTACAGGGATATGATTCCAAGGTCGAGGGCT
>JBFHFW010000001.1:0-32816 GCA_041583395.1 Alphaproteobacteria bacterium | reverse complement strand
TACTCTGACAACATCAGTAAAAGAATACCAAAAAGTAATGCTTTCTTACCAACATATCTATCATGCGGGCAATCTGGCGGATATCCATAAACACGCTATGCTTTGTTACATGCTTTCTTATCTTGTCCAAAAGGACAAGCCACTTTGCTATATAGAAACGCATGGCGGGCGCGCGCTTTATGATTTAAAAAGCAAAGAAGCATTAAAAACAGGTGAGGCCAGTGCCGGAATAGAAAGGCTTTTACACACCGGAAAAGTATCTGCTGAGGCAACAATGCCTTATTTCAAAGCATTAAAGGCTCTGCAAGAACAATATGGACGAGATGCCTATCCGGGCTCTCCATTATTTGCTGCGCATTTTCTAAGAACACAAGATGTAGCGCATATTGCAGAGCTTCATCCTCAAGAAATTATGCATTTACGCAAAGTGTTTGAAAACTCCCCTAAATCCATACATATACGCCATGAAGACGGTCTCAAAATGGCCGGTGCATTGATTCCCCCGATGCCACGTCGAGGCATCTTGATGATAGATCCAAGCTATGAAATCAAAGATGAATATCAAAAAATAGTCACATTTATTGCCCAAATGCATAAAAAATGGCCCGTAGGCGTTATTGCACTTTGGTACCCTATTCTTACGAGTGGCCTTCATATTGACATGATCAAAGCACTGAAAAAGAATAATCCGGATGCCCTATGTCACGAGGTTAGTTTTAAAGCGATAAAAGATCACCGTCTGCAAGGAAGCGGTATGTTCGTGATCAACCCGCCTTATAAGACGGATGAGCATTGCCAAATGATCGAAAAAATATTGAGTGCTCACTGAATATTCAGATAATAGCGTGTGTATTTCAGCTCACCTGTTTTAATGAGGGCACCTTGCGCAACCAGATTTTGTAAATCTCTGGTGGCTGTGGCTCTGGCGGCGCCTGTAAGGTTGATATAGTTCTCGGCGCTTAGGCCGCCTTTGAAGCCCTCTACGCCTTCTTTGAACATACGTTCTATGGCTTTGGCCTGACGGTCATTGAATTTGTTTTCAAAGCGCTTGTAGAATTTGCCTTTTGCAATAAGAAAGTCAATCATGCTTTGCGTGTGATCCTGAGCGCTCAAAACCATCTCGCAGAAGTAATGGAGCCACTCATTAACATCCAGCCCCCTGCTTCCCGATTGTAGAGCCGCGTAATAGGCTTTGCGCTTTTTCTCTATGGTTTGGGCAATAGCGATGAGTGTCGGCCGCCCGAGGCTTTGTGATAGGGCTTTTTCCGATATGGCGCGTCCTATCCTCCCGTTTCCATCTTCAAACGGGTGAATGCTTTCAAATTGAATATGCGCGATCCCTGCTCTTGTGAGTGCGCGGAGTTCTTGCTTGCTGTTTTGTTCTTTTGCATTGAACCAGTTTACAAATTGATCCATTTCTTTTTGTACATCTTTCGAAGGTGGTGCTTCGTAGTGAACCGTAGGATCAAGAACGTCGCCCGAGACGATCTGCATCGGCTCGTCATGTGATCTATATGCGCCGATATTCTTGAGATCTCTGCGCCCATTGGTGAGCATTTCATGCCATTTGAAGAGCTGTTTGTGGGTTAGCTCATCGGTCGCAGTGTTATACAGATCAACCATCATTTCAGAGATTCCCTGCTCTGCCGGTGATACACGCCTATTATCGGTCTTTAATCCGAAATGCTTTCTGATAGAGGATTGTAAGGAATCTCTGTTTAATAGCTCGCCTTCAATCTCGGACGTTTTTAAGGCCTCATCACTGATCAGATTAACGGTGAGCATTTCTTTATCGTCATCGCTAATATGCTTCATGCTGCCATGCATGACGCCGGCCTTATGCATGAAACTTTGTTCAAACGGCTCTAATTCCGCGGCGTTATAGATGAAATTAGGCCAGTCTTTATGTTGCCAGTTCCAAGCCATGAGTTATAAAACACCTTTCTATAACTCAAAATAACATGTTTAATTGAGTTATAGAAGGAAAATTTATAGCTCAATCTTGTAATAACTGGTTGGATTTTTTCAGATTTGAATGCACGATCATAATTTGTTAAAGAGTCAACCTGCTGGTTGACGTTTTTTTTATTTAGCGCAATCCCTAACAGAGGAAGTGCTCTAAAACCTTTAGTCACCGTGCGTTTTAATGCGTAATAAAAATGTAAACCACGTGTCAACCTCGTTTCAAATCCTGACACTGGATAATTCCCGCGCTGCCCAAACCCGTAAATGCTTTGGAAGCCGGGAAGAACCTGAAAATATTGAGAAAAAAGAAAATTGGCGAGTGATCGCTGGCATTTATTATTATCGAGGCGCATTTCTATGTTATTCTTCCTGAATTGTGTCATAGGATAGTTGGGGAAGCTCGCTCGAAACTATCCTGATAATTTTATTATATTTTTCAATGTGTTAATGTGCATTTTTTGAGATTTGGGGAGGGTTAGGATAGTTTCTCCCTAAACTTTTGTTTTTAGACAACGTCTCTAAATTTTTTTTTTATATATATGAATTACTACAAAAACCCTCCTAACCCTCCCCAACTATCCTAGTATATTGATTGTAAAAGGTTTTTTTGTGGGGAGGGTTTGTAAATTTTGGGGAGGGTGGGGAGGGTTAGCTGCTCTCTTGACCATTTTCCTTAAGTGTAGATGTGGGTGCCCGCAAAGATGCGCGCGATGATATATTCAATTACATCGAATTTGTCTACAATCCGAAAGGAAAGCATGGTAAAAGCGGATTGCTGTCACCGATTGATTTTGAAAAACAGCACAAATGGAAAAATTGAGGTGTTTAGATTTATAGGGGCTATTCAATTAGCACGCCCGCACCAACGCCTTCAACAACATTCTTACTTTAGACAAGGGAAGATATGATTAGCTGCTTTATTCACATTGGCTACCCTAAAACAGCAACGACTAGCCTGCAAAAAAATCTTTTTATGAAGCACTCTGATATTTTTTATCATGGAAATCCCATTCCTGAAGCACGGACATTATTGGCTAAAATAGCACATTCCGATGAATATGAGCTGGAGGAAGAAAAGATAAGAGCAGAGATTGAAGACCTCCACAAAAAAGCAAAAGGCAAAGTTCTCATTTTATCAGAGGAAAGCATCTCGGCATCATCGCACCCTAGTTTAGCCGCGCAGCGTTTAAAAAAATTTTTTCCGGATGCGAAAATAATTATGAGCATTAGAAATCAAAAAACACTCATAGAGTCCCAATACGAAAATGCCCGCAAGCTTTGGTTTGCGCCTAAACCCTATTCAAAAAAACCTGTTTCCTTTGAAAATTACTTTGAATACAATCTCAAAAATTTAAAAAAACGCTCATCCGGCCGATATGATAAGAGCTTTAATGGTAATGTCTTCGAGTTTATAAATTACAACAGGCAATACACGATATATGAGAAAATTTTCGGAGCGGATAATATTCATGTCATTATGTACGAGGAATTGAAAAAAAATCCTGAACAATTTATCAGCGATATAAGCAATATCATTGGGATTAACATCCAAAAAGCATCCGAGCTTTTATTCTCTGCACCACCACAAAATCAAAGCCTAAAAGGCCTTGGTCGTATCTTAAAAAGGATAAAAAACCTTATTCTACCTAATAAGGCATTAAGCGATATATCTCCTGCTTTGGGGCGCTTTGCAGAAAAAATCCGTACAAAACTTAAAAGAAAAAAACAATCAATGAGCGCGGCTCAATGCGCGCAAATAAATGAAATATTCAAAGACAGTAATCTGGAATTTATGCGAAAAACCAATTTAGATTTACGCGCTTATAATTATCCAGGAACAGATGATCTGGCAGGAGTTTAGCAGACAGAAAATATATGCCAGAGGCTATATACGAAAAGTTCTGATTTATTTTAGGTAGGATGAGAGAGAACCATCTTTCTTATTTGGAAGGGATCATCTGAACTCTAGTAATTTAAAGTTTAATCAGCTAGGTTATCCGCCAGACCCAACGAGGAGTACCCATGGCTCATTTCAAGAACTGGCGCGAAGCAACACACGACCATACGCGATGCTATATCATTGCCGAAGTCGGTAAAAACCAAATTCAAACGGAAGAAGACCGCCCTGTTTCAGAATATCTGGAGAATGCAAAAGAGCTTGTACGTCTGGCTGCCGAGGCAGGGGCGGATTGTGTCAAGTTTCAGACACATCATGTCGATGATGAACAACTCAATATCAATGTAACAAGTCCGCATTTTAAGGGCTCGGATCGCTATAGCTGGGTGAGCCGCAATACAAATGCCACACCTTATGATGAGTTTTGGGTGCCGCTAAAGGCTTATACAGATAGCCTTGGGGTTGATTTTATTTCAACGCCTATGAGCTGTGGATCGGCTAAAATGCTTGAAAAGCTGGATGTGCCGTTTTGGAAAATTGGTTCCGGCGATATTCTGGATTTTGTCACACTGGACTATATTGCGCAGACAAAAAAGCCTCTGATTATTTCATCGGGCATGTCCACCATGGAAGAAGTTGAAAAAACCATGGCCTTCTTACAAGCACGCAATGTCGAAGTGGCGCTTTTACACTGCGTATCACAATATCCCTGCCCCCCCGAGGAACTAAACCTTTCAACCATTGCGTATTTCAAAGAGAAATTCCCGAACGTAACAGTGGGCTTCTCTGACCACTCATTGGGCTATGAATCCGCAGTCGCAGCTGTCGCTTTAGGCGCAGAAATTGTAGAAAAGCACTTCTCCCTATCGCGTGATTTGTGGGGCGCTGATCACAAGGTTTCAATGACGCCTGAAGAGTTCAAAACTCTGGTTACCAATATCCGTGACATGGAAGCAGACCAGAACTTACGTGAAGACTGGCTATCCCGCGATATTGTCAAACGCGGCTTGGGCGATAAAACAAAAACACTTGGCGACAAAGAAACTGTTTTTCGAGGATTTTTCCGCAAAAGCTTGATGGCTGCTCAGGATATTCCCGCAGGAACAACCGTAACGCCTGATATGCTTTATGCAATGCGCCCGCAAGAATATGCCGGCGGCCTTCCTTCCGAGTGCTATGAAGATGTCATCGGGAAAACCCTGAAAGTCGCTTTGAAACAATATGATCCTGTTAAGGAAGAAAATCTTCAAGGGTAGGATTTCCACTATGTTTGCTAAAATTTGGAAAAATCTAAAGGCACTAAGACCTGTATTAATTTTAATGCTTGCGGTCACCTTGCTTGATGCACTGCTATCTGCTTTTTCAATTTCCTTGATTTTGCCTGTGACCAATGCTGCGCTTGGTGGTGTTGAAGATCAATCGTGGACGATTAGATATATTCCAGAACAATTTCAAACAGATACATCTTTTATGCTTTTTCTTTTAGGTAGTATTTTATGCTTGAAATTGGTTGTTAGTATTATTCGGGTCGTTTTTTCAATTCATTTGACTGAAAATGTCCGTCTTAAATGGCAGTTGGCTTTGAGCCAGCAATATATATTGTCTCCTTATCAAGTGATTGCAAAAGAGAAAAAAGGTGTTTTGGTTAATGACTTGATATTCGAAGCAGATACGGCGGCCAGTTTTATCTATAATTATTTGAATTATTTGGCCCAGATTTTTATTATCGGGGCGGTGCTTTTAATTCTCACTGCTGTGAATTGGTTATGGCTTATTGCATCAATTTTAGGCGGCAGTGTTGTGTGGTTTGTACTGGGACGCCCTTACTTTAGATTGGCTAGAAGATTGGGCAAACGTGGTATTGCACTTAATCAAAGTTTGAATTCCAGCCTATATGAGAGTTTGAACGGGATTAAAGATATAAAAATCTCTCATAGTGAAGATTTTCAAATCAACAAAATTGCAAAACTAGGCCGCGATACCAATACAAACCGTAAATCAAAAAAGATTGCCAATGCGGTGCCAGCACTGGGTAAAGAGTTTGTTTTAGCATTTGCAGTTTTGTTAATTGCCATTATTTTACCATCTGATTTAAACGAGGTAAAAGTTTTGATGCCGCAAATTGCTTTGTTTATAGCGGCTTTTGCACGTTTAACGGCAAATGTTTCAACGATCACAGCACTAAGATTTAAAATTACTTCGCAGTTCCCGTCATTCAAGTTGATTTTAAGGCGCTTGAAAAATGCAGTTGGGCAAGAGGATCTTTATAAAGGCCATCAGGTTAAGTCACTTAGTCAATTTTTAGATATTAAAGATTTGGTTTTTTACTATGACAGCCAGGAACCTGTTTTGCGAGGCGTTAATATGCGTATCGAAACAGGCAAAACAACATGTATCAGAGGGCCATCAGGATCTGGCAAAACAACACTGATTGATCTTTTGGCACGTCTTTATGAGCCCGTATCGGGCACGATTAAGAATGGTAAAACCCCTATATCGGATTATAGCCTATCGTCTTGGCGTAGTTTAATCGGCTATGTCCCGCAAGAGCCTGTTATCTATTACGGAACGATCAGAGACAATATTTGCCTTGGGAACGAAAACATAAGCGAGGATCAGATTCTAAAAGCCTGCAAAATAGCAACCGTGGATGAGTTTGTTGAAGCCTTGCCAGAAGGCTATGAGACTATCTTGCATGAAAACGGCGCCAATTTATCCGGCGGGCAAAAGAAACGCCTCGCCCTTGCCCGTGCCCTAGCGCAGGGGTGTAAATTAATCGTGCTGGACGAAACCACCAGTGCAATTGAAGAAAAAGCAGAAAAAGAAATTATTGCCAACCTGCAAGAGGACAAAGACCTCACGCTCATCATCATTACACATCGCGAGAGCACATTACGGTTGGCCGATGCCTGTTATGCCGTCAAAGACGGGACAGTGTCTTTAGATCCACTGCCCTGATAAGAGCGGTTATAGCCGCCCTATGACAAGATAAAATCAACCGCCCGATAAAAATTAGCCTGTTTATTGATACCAGCTACTACACTGTCTGGAGATTTCTTGTACTCAACCGCAATTTTGAAGTTCCTGACAATCTGCAGAGCTTTAGCTGCAGCTGCGCGCTTGATATAGCCCATGGCTTTTTCAACATCGATTTCACGTTCTTTCGCATAGCCTTCGGCAAACTCATATAGTTGCGCTTTAAGCGTGGTTTTTTCTGTTTTCAATTTGGCGTAATCAACACTCTCGTTGTCTGCTGTAAGAAAATCAGCCCCGCCCAAAACCGTGCGATAAGCCGCTTGCCCGAAATCAAAGCCCTCTGGGCGGTGCCCGCCGACAGCCATGGCCTCAAAATCAAGAAAATGCAGTTCACCAGAAGGCATGACGATCAAATTACCCTCATGCGCATCACCATGATAAATCCCTAATTTATCTGGGTTAGTGAAAATATCTGGAAATTCTGTATTCAACTGTACAAGTGTTTGTGCGTTTTCTTGTCCAACAACTTGCGCATAATGTTGAATATTTTGAATGGCAAATTCTACACTCTGTGCAAAAGATTCCAGTGTATCTTTCCCTTTTTGGATAAGATCATCTTTCACTGCCTGAGGCAGGGATTTATGCGCTTGCTCCAATTTTGCAAGCTGGCGCCCCAAATTTTTCAAATCATGTTTTCCCGGAAGAGGTTTTTCACCCGCAACATAATCTGTAACCATCGCCATCGCGTTAGCATCAAGTTGCGTTATATATTTTTGATCCTGATACGGCAAATATGTAACACATGAAAGATCGGCATATGCCGGCTGTTTTAAGAGATCCGCAACAAACACAACAGGATCTTCTCCAATATTTGCGCGCATATGAATGATTTTTCCACCTTCATTATCTGGTACCAAAAAATAATTCTGATTTCTATTTTTGGGCGCAAATGCCAGAAGAGCTTTAACACTTTCCGGTGCTGCATGAAGTCCATGTGCAGCAAATGCAGGTTGCAAACGATTAAAAACATCCCAAGGTACATCATGGGTAAAACTGGCTTCACCAACACCCTGTTTACTTTGCCAGGCAGCTTGGTGGGCCATATTGTCAAATGCGGAAGAAGCCATATCGTTAAATCTTCACTCAAATTCTGATAATGAGCAGCACTCTAGAACAAGGGTAAAATTATGTCAAAATTTTTATTTTTGGCATCCCAAATTGAGAAAATCGATTTCACGTTTCCCCGGCATGAAACGTTGAAGCTCTTCGGGTGAAATAGCTTTACCATCCAAACGCTTCATGTCTTGCTGAATTCTCCTATGGTTCAGATAGGGCGTAATTGCGCTATTTTCAAGTGCATTCAGGATTTTGATATAGCTTGCGAGGCCACCGTGATCTCCATCTAGAAAATCGCAATTATGTGTTTGAATGGTTGCCGGATCGTGAAAATCATAAACATTGTCCGCAAGCTCCCGGACATTTTTAACGACCGAATCCATGAATTTGAGAAAGTCAGGGTTTTTTTCCTTCAGGTGATCATAAACGTCCGGCGCAAAAGGCGGAAAGATCACAACATATGGAATATTCAAACGGGAAATTTCCTGAATGACATCAGCAAAAATTTGCAGGCGAGCCTCATCAATCGCATCAGGGATTCCGGCAATCCGGAATGTTTCCTTATCAATGGCATTTATTTCTTTGGAAAACCCCTGTTCCTCGTGAGGAAGAATGTAATCCGTTCCATAAAAATAGCTGCCATCGCGCGTGTACCCTTTATGTTGCAAAGCACCCATAATGCCCATATGGCAGCTGTCTTTTGTTCGGGATAAAACCGTCTCCAAAAACTGCTGACGGTCTAATTTACCATCCAAAATCCACATATAAGGCTCGTAAGCCAGTTTGACATGGTTGCGGAAATATTTATAAAGCTCGATTTTTTTCTTAAAAATACCGTTGAAATATCGGGGGCTAAACCACCAGTAATCCAGCTGTAAAATCATGGCTTTGGGAGGGTGCTTTTTTAGGGCACCATAGATCACATCTTCAAAATCATAAATATTGCTGACCGTCCCGCCAAAGGTAAAAGAGGGCTGCGAAAAATAATCACTCTTAAACTGCATTGAGCGTGATGATCCGACAATCGCGATATCAGGCTTTAAAAGCTCATATTGCAAATGCTTAAAGCTTTCGACCGGAGTGCCCATGACAGTGGCACGAGCATAAACACAGTTCTGTCCCTGTGCCAGCGTCTTTGCAATCAATGGCGCAGGAGCATGCTCGCCCGTACGCGTAATCAAAATTTGATAGGGCAGATAAAGAAAGCCAGCAATTAATACAGGGATCAGAAAAAAGATACCGAAGAGAATATATTTTTTGCGCTGCATATCTTTGGGATCCTAAAACTGAAAATATAAAAATTCACTGGCCGAACTTGCATAAGTCAGCAGAAGAGAAACAACAAAGACCATGCCTAAAAATAATGCAAAAACAGGGTTAAGCACGATAGCTGGCAGATGATTGTTCTTTTTGAAATTCTGGTATAAATCCGTTGCAGAGGGCAACAAAAGCGCTGCAAACGCAACCACCACAATCAAGGGGAAAGCATCCCATGTCAGACTCCCCGTCCAAAACAGCAGATCCGGTTCACTTTCTAGCAAAAAGATATTATGGGTTTGCTCGGGCAAATGTGCATAAACCTCGCTGGGCATCAAGATTTTATTTTTCCCGAACATTGTGCCGATGATGTTAAGAGCCCCATGAAATGTCTCGGCGCGGAAAAAGATCCAGCCAAAAGCAACGCTTAGCATTGTGATCAGATAAGCAACCGGTGGAAAGAACAGCAAAGTCTTTTTATCGCCCTTTAATCGGCGATATGTGTGATTGATCACAAGAAAGGTGCCGTGCAATACGCCCCAAAAGACAAAAGTCCACCCTGCACCGTGCCACAAACCACCCAAGAACATAACAAGTAACAAATTGATTATGGTGCGACGATTTCCTTTTTGGCTACCGCCCAGAGGGATATATAGATAGTCCCTTAAAAAGTTGGAAAAGGTAATGTGCCAACGCCGCCAAAAATCAATAATGGATGTTGCCTTATAAGGAGAGTTAAAGTTAATCGGAAGCTTCAGCCCCATTAAAAGCGCCAAGCCAATAGCCATATCGCTATAACCGGAGAAATCAAAATAGAGCTGATATGTATAGGCCAGCGTTCCCGCCCATGCCTCAAAAAACTGGAGCGTTTCACCGGCATCGGCGCGGGTAAAAACAGGCTGGCTGATGAGGGATAAATGATCGGCAATGAGCACCTTCTTGCCCAAGCCCAAAGTAAAAATGGCCAGACCCGCCATAAACATGTTCAATTTGAATGTGCCAAAGCTGGAATCCTCATATTGTTTGTACAAATCTTTATACAGGATAATAGGCCCTGCGATGAGCTGCGGGAAGAAGCTGACAAACAAAGTATATTCAGACAAGATATGCGCGCGCGGATTTTTCTTATAGGCATCAACTAGATAAGCGATCTGCTGGAACGTAAAGAAAGAAATGCCGAGCGGCATAATGATAACCAGTGCATTATGTTCGTTCCCCATAATCGCAGCAATATTCTCGGCAAAAAAGTTGAAATATTTGAAGTACCCCAGCACGCATAAATTTGCTGACACCCCCGCGACTATCCATAATTTTCTAAGATGCGGCTCGGACGAGCGATCAATTTTTCTGCCCAGATAAAAATTGACCAAAATACTTGAAGCGAGCACAAAAATATTCGGCCAGTACCAATAGCTATAAAAGATCAGTGAGGCCAAACTCAACACAATATATAAGGCCGCATGTCCGAAACGGGGCTTTAAAAAATAGGCGCTCGCATAAAAAACGATCAGCGTCAGCGGCAGGAAAACAAGGATAAATTCTAAAGAGTTAAACAGCATAATGAGTTACATTTTTAAGTTACAGGCTCTTTTAAATACTGGCTCGTGTCTTTGTAGCTTAAGACAATCTCTTCAAGATTTCCCGAGAGTTTTTCAGGGGTGAGCTGGCTTTTTAATTTCGAAGAAAATGGCGTTAAGTAATGAAGAACCATATGATATTTCCCGTCACCCGCGGGGCGACTGCCGTAATGCAAGCAGTTGGTTGTATCAACAAATCCCAACGTGCCGGCTTTACCAATAATGGCATGCTCTTTGGCCGAGGCATGTGTGTGAACTTCCTCATCGCTGAACCTGTTTTTCAAGGAAAGCGTCAACCCTTGCTTTTTTCTGTGTGCGAACAGCTTCTGCGTTGCCTGTGCAGAAACACAGGTCGTCGGCCCACAATTTGCGGTGATTTCATCAATGGGAATGAAAACTTTCATCTGCTTGTAGTCTTCGCGATCACAGTGAAAAAGCTGCGAGCCAACCATATTTTCTGCAGGCTGGTTTGGGCAATACCACACATATGCGCCATAAAGGATCGGGATTTCACCAAAATAATTGGCAATCGGGGCAAGGATTTCTTCCGACAAAACCAGATCCTTAATGACTTGGTTGCGCGGATCACGCACATCAATATGAACTGGTAGGAGCGTATTGTTTTTAGACGGTTTTGAAACAGTTTTCTGGATATAATCTTTTGGCCATGCGGTGCGGCAATAGGTGATGGCTTTGCCCAAAAGATCCATATTTTGCATTTGTGCAATTAAAAATCCGTCTTGCTCGGGGATTGCGTGCAGCGGTTTTTCAGCAAGCGGTGCCAGCAATTCAGAAAATTGGCCTTGTGTGCCTTGGCTCAGTTTATCCTTTTGCAGCTTATAATCCCGAACCAGGCTTTTATGCGTAATGACAGCGTTGCTATGAAAGGGGCTAATAAACCGGACAACATTTTTAATATGATTGAGTGCGCGAGACATGTTGATCCCAATGAGTTTTTGAAATTTAGGTCTATCTATAGCTGCATCTTAGTGGTATGAAAACACTTATTTTGTTTATAAAGTGGAATTAATATTAATCCTGTGTGCCGGATTATTTAATATTTTATTTTGGAGTGTGAAAGAGAACATGTTGAATTTAAGCCCCAAAAAAGAAGAGCTCGATATATCGGAACGTTGCCCCTGTTTAGAGGATTCCCCCTACAAAAAAGAGGCGCAAAAGCTGCTATCTTTATCTTGTGCGCCAAGCTCTGATTGGGATTTGCACAAAATTATGGCCGTTTACCGGCTCTGCTTTCATTTCCGCAAGATGGAAGAAGTCCTGCCGGAAAACCCTGCGGAAGAATTTGCAACTCTTTTACAAAATGTCACGCGTTATCTGGAAGTCGCTATTGAGACAATCCCACCTTACACCTATCCATCGGTTGCAGGTGAAAAAGCCGCTGTAGAAGAAGTAACCGCAGACCACTACGGAAATCTATTCTCTTCTTTCAACGCGGAAAAATACTACGAAGAACCCTCACAGCTTTTAGGCCAGCGTTTGGAAAGAAACGGATTTGATCTGGGCTGGTTGAAGGGCAAGCGTGTTTTGGATGCGGGGTGTGGCAACGGTCGCTACAGCTACGCGCTCAGCAATCTTGGCGCGACAGAAGTTGTTGGCTTTGACATGAGTGAGACAAATCTGGAAGATGCCAATAAACGTTTGCAAGACCGCCCTCGTGATGGCCTGTCTTATCAACGTGGGTCCGTTTTGGATATGCCCTTTGAGGATGAAAGCTTCGACTTTGTTTTTTCAAATGGCGTGCTGCATCACACAACTAATCTCGATAAAGGCTTGAACGAGCTCCTTCGTGTCCTGAAAAAAGGCGGGCGCGGTTTCTTGATGCTTATCAATGATCCGGGCGGTATCAAATGGGATATGATCGAGATCTGCCGTGAGCTGTTGCGCGACGTTCCGTATCGCTATGCCCATGATGTTTTCTTGAATTTAAATATGCCAACGAACCTAAGATTTTTGTATCTGGATCACATTTTGGTGCCAATCAATATTCGCCTGACAGCCGAGCAAATTGCCGATAAATTGCGAGCCTCTGGCGCAACAGAAATAGAGCGTCTTGAGCGCGGTGCCGATGTTGATGAGTTTGAAAAATTCAGTGGTTACGCCGGAAAAGACGTAATGTGGGGATCCGGCATCCATCGTTTCTTCTTTTCTAAAGCATAAGACTATCTCCATATGTGTGGTATCAGCTTCATTATAGGTCGCGACGCTTCTGACCACAAAATCAATGAGATGGTTAAAGTCCAGCACCATAGAGGGCCGGATGCGCGCGATACCTGCTTCTATCCCGAAGATAAGGTTGCGCTTGGCTTTAACAGGCTGAGCATCATTGATGTGTCCGATTCCGGTATGCAGCCAATGCGCACACCATCGGGGCGCTATACGTTGGTTTTTAACGGCGAAATCTATAATTACAAGGAAATCAGAGAACAGCTCTCTGATTATAACTTTACCTCTTCAAGCGATAGTGAGGTCTTACTGGCTGCTTGGGATATGTGGGGCGCAGATTGTCTGCCAAAGCTAATCGGCATGTTCGGATTGGCTGTTTGGGATCATAAAGCCAAAACACTGACCGTGGCGCGGGATTGGATCGGGATTAAGCCGCTTTATTTTGGCCTCAATAACCAAACGATTTATGGCGCGTCAGAGATCAAAGCATTGCTAGCCGTAGGCGTTCCTTTTGCACCCGATTGGGAAATCTGGGGCGATTATTTCCGCTATGGTGTTTATAATCACCGCAACCGTACCTTCTTTAAAGATATTGTGGCGCTTGATCCGGCGCATTACATGGTCATAACGGCGAAGGACGCCGAAAAAGGACAATTACCAAAGTCGCAATCCTATTGGGATTTGGAAAGCGCAATGGAAGTGGTGGACCATGGAAAAAGCGAAGAAAATCTTGCAGAAGAACTCTGGCAGCGTTTGGAAGAAAGCGTCCGCTTGCATTTGCGTAGTGATGTAAAATTGGGTCTTAATTTGTCCGGCGGTATGGACTCGGCGACACTATGCTTATTGATGGATCAGCTTGCAGATAAAGATGTGCCGCTCTCATCTTACACCATTGGCTATGGCGAGCCTCAGTATGATGAAATTATTTATGCTGATCTTATTCCCAAAAACCGTTCATGGGACAGACATGAGGTTGTTTTTAAACCCCAAGAGGCAGCAGCGAACTTCAATGATGATATTTATTCTTTTGAAGAGCCCATTGGCGGCGTCGCAACCCAAGCCTATAAAAAACTGCACAAATATGCGCATGACCAAGGCGTGAAAGTCTTACTCGAAGGGCAAGGCGTCGATGAAATGCTGGGAGGCTATGGCTATTATAAAAGCCTACTGAATGAAAAAAACACAGCACAAAGTGTGACAACTGACGGCACGACACCCCTCTTCTATCAAGATAATACGCGTTTTTTAGCACCAGAGCTCCTACTGGAAAATGGCCCTGTGACGGAAACGAGCCTAAGGGATTTCAAAACACCATTTGGGACTGCTGTCGAGAACGCCATGTATGCTGATCTATTCCATCGCCGTGTACCCAGAGTTTTGCGCATGAATGACCGCCTGTCCATGGCACATAGCGTTGAATTGCGGGAGCCCTTCTTAACGGCACGGTTGGCAGAATTTTGCTATGCGCTGCCCTACCAATATAAGGTCAAGCCGCACCAATCCAAAAGCATCTTGAAAACGGCTCTGGAGAAAAGAGCACCGGAATTTGCCAAGACATGCGAACAAAAACGCGCCGTCTCCGCACCACAGCGTGAATGGCTGCGTGATGAGCTAAAGGATTTGGCTTGGGATCTATTAAAGAGCAAAAGCTTTATTGAAAGCGGCGTTTTCGACGTGCCGCGCGTTCACCAAGCTTATGAAGATTATGTTGCACATGGTGCCGAAAATTCGTTCTTTATCTGGCAATGGATGAATTTCGCCGCATGGATGAAGGTCTTTAAAGCATGAGTAAGAAACCGCTTTTATTATTTCCACTTGAGATTAAAGCGCGTGAGTTTCCTGCGCGTTTGTTTTTAGCAGGCTTGGCCGTACAAAATGGCTATGACGTGATTATCGGGCGCAGTAAGACCTTGCACCGCGCTTTATATAAATTTCCCCGCGGCATTATCATTGAAAATGATGCCCAGCCCCGTAGCCAGCGTTTTTTTGCAAAAGCCAGAAAAATGGGCTTTAAAATTTTCTCATGGGATGAAGAAAGTCTGGTTACTTTAACCGACGCGATTTATGCGCAGTTGCGCGTTTCTCCACAAACGGTGGCACTGACAGAGGCCTTCTTTTGTAGAGGCACAGGGGACGTAGAATCTCTGCAAAAAACTTATCCGGAAGTTGCAGATAAATTCATTGCTTCGGGAAATCCGCGTTTGGATATTTTGCATCCCAAATGGACAGGGGATCTAGTCAAAGATGAGAAACGCCCGACCACAATTTTAATCAACTCCCGTTTTTCCATTGTGAACCCCTTTTATATTTCTCCAGAAAAAGCAAAAGGAAATGTCTTCAAGAAATTCGGAATCCCGAGAGAAAGCGAAACAGGCCGCCATATTGAAGGCTGGCTGGATCACGCCCGCGACATGTTTTTGGCTTTTGCCGCTTTAACTGAGAAAATCGCCCAGGCCTTTCCCGACTACCGCATTATTATTCGCCCCCATCCTTCGGAAAATCATGGCTTTTGGAAAGATTTGGCTGATAAGTATGATAACTGCGAAAGCTTTTATGAGGGCGCAGCTGCAGACTGGTTCTTGAAAGCAGATTCTCTGGTACACAATAGCTGCACCACAGCTATCGAGGCCAGTCTAACAGGCCTCCCCTCTTTTGCGTATTTGCCCGCCGGAGATAATATTTACGACGCGGCGCTTCCCAATAGTGTCAGCCAACGTTTTTATGATGCGGACAGCATGATCGCAGCATTGAAAGAGTTACCCAGATTAAGTGAAGACATAAGAGAAAAAACATCGCTAGAAGCGCGGAAAAGCCTCTCTTCTCACATTGCGGGTATTGAAAAGAGTGAATCAAGCGCAATCATTTTCGATCACATTCAAAAGACTCCGTTCGAGCCATTTCACTACAAGATGCTTTTATGGCGCCTTTATGATGCCTTCCGCACCAATCTCAGTGCTTTTAAGCAAGCGATCATTAACCTGTTCAAGAAAAACGAGAAGCTCAAAGAGGCCAGAGTTGGCTACGCGCAGCAAAAGTACCCCGGCGTCTCGGAAGAAGAAATTACAGACTTACTACAAAAATACGGATATTCGGATTTCAAGGTGCATCCTTGGCATCATGAGTGGCACATGATATCGCCAAAGAAATAACCTTATTTAATACACACCAGCCCTTCAAAGCAGATATTGCGGTAAATCGGCATAACGTCCTTGAAGCCCGCGCGCTCTAAAAGGCCTCTGTTGCCTTCGCTGGAGAATGGCTCCATAACACCTTTAAGGCTATTGGATTTGTTCATAATTTCCTCAGCATCAAATCCATTTTCTAGCTTAAAATTATGATACATATTCGTCATGATATCCTGAAATCTGGCGTCAGGACCGCGGACTTTCTCGAACCAGACAAACGCCCCGCCCCAGTTAAGAGACTCATAAATCTTATTGATCAGCTCTTGCCGGTCACGCGGCGGAATAAATTGGATCACATAGTAACTCACGATGAAATCAGCCTTTTCATACGGGAACAAACGCACATCATCTTGGAGTATTTCAATGTTGGGAATGTCTTTGCAATGCTCTTGAGCCTTTTTCACCATGGGCTCTTCTGTATCAATACCAATCCAGCGGATATCAGGCTTATGATCGTTATATGAAGCTAATTTACGCAGAAGCTCACCCGTTGAGGTACCAATCTCGTAGGCTGTGCTGTCTTTCAAGCAAAAGAAATCACTCAGGCCACAAACAATTTTATGCCCTTCTTCATAGCCGGGAACGGATTTGCTCACATGGCTGACAAAATTATCGGCAACTTTGCCCCCAAAATTCCAGTCGGCGCGTTTGGTTTCTATGGCATTATCAACTTTCATAAGGCTATCCTTGTCTCTCTTGTTTTAGACGTTGTTGCATAAGATATTCTGTTAACGCCCAATCAAAGGGTGAGTCAATATCAAATGCACGTTCTTTGGGCACTATATAAGCACTTGTTCGCTCTCCATACAAAGAGTTTTGTTTTAAAATATTATCAGGGCGGAAAATATAGAGCACACCACATCTGCGGTAGATAGGGGCATAATCCTGTCGGTTAGTGCCTTCTTTGGGCGCAGGAAATTTAGGCATGGCATGGTGTTGCTCGTCTAAATCATAATATGTTGAAAGCGTTACGCCGTCTTCTTGCGTGACAGTGATCACACTATCTGATTGTGTGCTTTGCAAAAGTGCAAGCGCTCCGGATACGTCCTCGGATAACCGAAGCGGAGAGGTCGGTTGTAACAAGGCAACGGCGTCATAGGTCTTTCCTTGCTCTTGCAGAAAAGTAAGCGCATGCGCAATGGCGTCAATTTGCTTGCTTTGATCTTGTGCCAAATGCGCGGGACGTAAAAAAGGAACAGATGCGTTATATTCCTTTGCCACCGCGGCAATATCCGGATCATCCGTGGAGACAACAACATCTGATATTTCCGGACATTCCAGGGCCGTATCAATGCTCCATGCAATCAGTGGTTTCCCGCATAAATCTTTGATATTTTTGCCGGGAACACCTTTTGAGCCTCCACGTGCGCAAATTAATCCCAAAACTGAAAAATTATTATCCGCCATGTTCGTTTTTAACCTCATCTACGCGCTTTAAAATATAATCAGCCAAAGATCGAATATTATCATCACTGCTAACCTCATCACCTTGGAATGAGTGCCGCCCCGGCTTAAGCAGCAAACTTGAATAAAGATCAATCGCAACCGATCCTTCAATTAGGGCGCTCAGGAAAGTAACAATTTCATTCCGATCATAACGGTACGTTTTTAATAAATTCCGGATAGCATCGGGCAGCTCGAATAAATTATAGCATTTTTGCGTCATCTGCCCCGGCATATCTTCGTACTTAGGGTGCCCCAAGATAAGAACAGGCTTTTCTGCCATAATCGCCTCAAGACCTATAGTACCGCTAATCACGGCAACGAATTCCGATTGATTAACCATCGGCATGGAGGGCGCATGTAAATCGGCAATATAGAGGTTAGGGATATTAAAGAGCTCTTTATAATAAGAAAACGGCCGCAGCCCCAAGGAACGCGGATGCTCTTTCACAAGGAGCTTCATACCGGCTGGAAGACTAGCCGCCAGATTGCGCAAAAGCTCGATCTGGTTTTTGTGATAAGGGCGTCCCATAACCTGAATAGAAACCTCCGGCTCGCTTTGCAGCGGGAAAAAGCAATAAGCGCCGAATCTATCAAGTTTATCCGATTGAATGACGCGCTTATGATTTCCAAGCCGTGCCTTAATGATGCGCTCTTTAAGCGGCTGTAAAATCTGCACGTAAAGCCACGGTATAATATGACCCGGATCATGATGATCGTGCCTTGTAACCGGATCGAGCGCCTTAAGGATCTCTTTTACAAAAACCTTTGGTGCGGTTTTAACGATCTTTACAAAATCAAAGCGCCGCCCTTGTGCGATAGACTTATTCGCGCCCTCATAAATCAGCCCTTTTTTACAAGTTTCATCAATAATGCTCTTAGCAATTTGGGTGGTTTCATCTTTAAAACCGCCCTTCTCCATAAGCTTATGAAAGTGCCTGGACGTCCCGTAAACAGTATCGTGAAGCGCAAAGTAGTTTTTAATCCGCGAAGAATGAAGCTGAAGCGTCGGAATGCCGCGGCTATGTGCAATCTCGAGTGCCAATAGTTCTCCGAACGTCACGGGCGTAAAGCCCAAAATCACATCGGGCTTTATATCGTCCAGCATGTCCTCAAAAGCCTGTATAAAATGTCCGGCAATACTCCAGAGCTGCTGATCGGTAAAATGAACGCGGTAATCTTGCGTAAATTTAGCGCGCCGCCCATAAATCAAGCGCCGGTCACCAATAATAGCTTTCCAGATGCTTGCCGCGGAGAGTTTGTCCTCGACCTTGCGAAGGGCGGATAAATCCTGTGTTTCGGCAGCATCAAGGGCTTGCTGAACAATCTCCCACTCTTTGATCGTGGGGATGTCTTGCCCGAGGTCTTTTACGGTTTTTGAAGAACGGTAATGTGCCGCCAAAGAAACCACGGCACCGACTTTATCAACCGCTTGCCCCATATCCTTGATTTGCTGGATACAGGATAAAAAGATATCAATATTCGCCCCTTGGGTCAGGCCTATGATGCGCAATGGTGGTGTGTTTTTAGTGGACATGATGCGACTGAAGCTCCTGCAAAGATGTCTGGATATCTAAGACAATAATCTGGCGGTAACCGGCATGCGCGCTATCAACGGCAACCTTTTGCCCGTCCCGTGAAAGGCGCGGATGCAAGTCACAGCGTATCTCTCCCGAGAATTGTGGTGGGCTGTAAAAAGCGGCAAGGTCGATGCGGGCTTGGGTGCCGATATCATACAGCCATAAATCCCGCTCAAACCGTTTATTGACAACATTATCACTCACAAACCATTGCGGCGCGCGTGCATGTGGATGCCCATCAAGGCGCGGTATATGCTTATCCAGTTTTTTTATATGCCGCCCGCTTTGATCATAGACATGGTAGCCCTGCCCTTCTTTTGGATCAGTGCCATATAACAGGATTTCCTGATCATTCAGCCACCAATAGTGTGATACATGATCGCCTTTGGTGACATCGCGGATATCGCTCCCATCTACATTCATAGTAATGGCGCGCACATGGCGCTTCTTGGGCGTATTCCAGATGTGAAAACACAAAATGCGTGTGCCCGAGGGGTTAAAATGGATGTGGTTGAAATAGTGAAACACGCCCTCTTCCCCCATCGAAGGATGAGGATTAACTGTTCGCAATTGCTGTGTACTCAAGAGGGTTTTTTGCTCTTTCGTCGTTGTATCATAAAGAACAAGCGTAGCATCCGTTTGGCGATCTGTTTGTTGCTGCCAGTCATAGCCATATCCGCCACGGCACTGCTCAAGATTGTTGAAATCCAGACTGATGATAAAACGCGCATCGGGACTGATACAGTATGTGGGCAGCGGAAATGTAGTGCGGATTTGGTTGTTCTCGGGATTAAACAGGATCGTTCGGGGCGCATTTGAATCGATATCGTTATAAAGGATGAGCTCTTGCCCTTCCCAATTCACCCATTGCAGACGGCACCCCATCTGCCAACACCAGAGCTGCGTTGTGCCAATGCTTGTGAATACTTGCGTCTTAAGATCAAAATATCCGATCTCAAGCGGCGTATCCATGGCTCTGCCGTTATGAGAAGACGGGCATCGCCCCGCCAAAAGCTTTGTCCCGCTTGGATCAAAGGGCTGGATATCGTAATACCCGACGAATGTATGATATTCCGGCGAGCCCAAAGAAATATAGGGCGTATTAACCCTATATTGTGAACGCCCCAAACGCATCACAGGGTGTTTGATGCGATCGCGTAAATACCGTATTTGAGAAACAATTCCATTCATGAAGCTTGATACGCAGCCCAGGCTTCAGCCATTTTAAAGTCGTGTTCATCATCAATATTAATCCATGACCGCGCATGATCGACCACATAGCCCTCGACGTGATCACCATATAGAGATCCCTGATCAACCAAAACATCGCGTCTAATGACGTAAACTGCGCCTGTGCGCATATAAAGATCAGGCATGGCCTGTCGGTTAAAGCCTTTTTGCTGGGCTTGTCCCTCTTCCAAAAACATGCGAAGCCCCTGCCCGTTTTCCTTGTCCTGCCACAGGCCGAAAGGATGGTGCTTATTCGGGGCAATTGTAATGACGCTATCCGCATTTGTTTTAAAGAGAAGATCAATACATCCGACAACATCTTCAGGCGTTCTAAAAGGCTGCGTGGGTTGCATCAAAACAACGGCGTCAACGTGATGACCAAGCATTTCTTCCATTTTCTTTGTGTTGTAAATGATCGTATCCAGTTGGATGGAGGTATCAGTTGCCAATTCTGCCGGACGCATAAAGGGAATATCGCCCCCGTACTCTCGTGCAACATCGGCAATCTCTTGGTCTTCGGTCGAAATAATGCAGCGTGAAATGGCCGGAACCTGCTTTGCCACATCGATGCTCCATGCGATCAAAGGCTTATCACCCAGCATCCGGATATTTTTGCGCGGCACACCCTTAGAGCCTCCGCGGGCATTAATCATGCCCAAAACAAAAGGAGCATCAATTTTTTGATCCGTCATTTTCCCACCAATCCAAAAGTTTATTTATAACGAAATGCGTTGTTTTATATTGTGACTCATAAGTTGCACCACCAATATGCGGCGTAATTATAAGGTTATGGTTGTTTTTAGCATAAGCGATTAAATTTTGGGAAGAATGATTGTCATTAAATTCTTCCTCGATCACATCCAATGCCGCACCCGCAATGTCTTTATTCTCCAATGCCTTAAGTAGTGCAGTTTCATCCACCAGATCACCGCGGGCGGTATTAATGAAAAACGCGCTCTTTTGCATGCAGGCAAATTCGTCACCGCCGATCATATGATAATTATCCGGGCAAGAATTGGCCTGAAGCGTAACAATATCCGAACGTTCCAAGAGGTTTTGCAAATCACACGCCTCAATCCCTTCATCCTCAATATTTTGTGGAGAATTGGCCAGAACGTTCATATCAAATACTTTTGCATATTGTGCGATTTTACGACCCAAGCGCCCATATCCGATGATGCCCAATGTGGCATCTTGTAATTCCGTGCCGCGGAAACGGTCACGATCCCACTCCCCTGCATTGACCGAGCTTGCTGCCTCGGGGATGTGCCGCAACAAAGATATAATCAGCCCCCAGCATAATTCAGCCGTTGCAGTAATTTTCTCAAGAAAGGCGACCTCACCTTTTAAGGAGACAATTTCAACGTTTCTTTTTTCAGCATAATCCAGATCAATATGGTTTAAGCCTGTCGTCGGGCTGGCAATAAAACGTAAGTCTGCGCCAAACATCTCTTGGTCAATCATATGATCGAGCCCGACAAAACAACCTACGGCATCTTGCATAGCGGTCACAAGCTCTTCGCGGTTAAATGGACCTTTCCGGACATCAAATACTGTTTCCAGACGGGCAATGGCATCATCGGGAATCCAATCTGTTTCAGTGAGTACACATATTGGTTTTTGAGTGCTCATGAAGTTTACTGAACGCGCCCCTCTTCATATTCCGTGATATAGAGCTGGGCTTCTTTTAGAGATCTGGCGACCACGTCTTTGGCCTTGCCGCCAAGCCAACCCCATTTTAAGTCCGGATTTGTCCGTAAATGTGTAATAAGATCTTCGGGTTTGTCATGGTATTGTCCATGTAATGCGACGAAGCGCTTGCAGCGCTCATAATATTTGTCACGAATAGTCCGGATTTGTTCAAGTTCATCTTCGGCATTATCAACATTCTCGCCCTTCAAAAGTTCAGATAGGTCATCAATACCCTGCCCCTTTTTGGTGGCAATGATATATTCGTAGCTGTCCCAACCTTCAACACGTTCATCGCTCATCACATCGACAGCAAACCCATAGCGCTTCAAGCACAAAATCCAGCTATTGCGCGTGAAAAAGCGGTAATGGTTGTGATTATAATACTCTAACGGAGAGCCAAAAATATCATTGGAGCGCCAACGGATCACCAGCTTTCCGCCCTCTTTTAAAACGCGGTTCATTTCCCGCATGGTGCGCTCCAGATTATATGAATGCTCGGTCGATCCCAAGCTGAGGATTAAATCAAACATGTTATCTTCAAAAGGCAAATCTTCACCTGCCCCAACGCGGACATCCAGCCCCATCAACTTGGCTTCCTCGACACTCGGGCGATGCGGGTCGATCCCGTAAACGTCCCAACCATCATCTTGCCAGCCAAGCATTGTTGCACCCGAAGCACAGCCATGATCCAGCATCTTACCAGCCTTGGTTTGAGGTTCATGGCGCTTAAGAAATTCCAGAACCCTGCGCCCGCGCTCTTTTTGCTGTGCGATATATTCGTCAGAAGGCTTCTCCGCACCAAAAGCAACCGCGCGATACATGGCGTCGTAATAATCGATATAAAAAGCATCCTCAAAGCGTGGATTTTGCATTTTAAAACCGCAATCTGTGCAAATTGTGATGGGCATATCACCATAGACACCAGCCTCTGCTGTGCGGCCGCGTTTTTGGAAGGATTTCATGTCATTACGCCCGCAAATTTCACAAGGAATAAGGACGGTTTGGTACTTTTCTTTAAGAGCTTCTAACTTTGTCATGATTTTCTTGTTGCGACTTGGCTGGTTTTGGTATGTTATTCACGGATCTGTGTCCCAAGTCGTGCAATTAAGAAAGCATAAGCGTATGGAAAAAACAATAAAAGATTTCGATCTGAATGACAGTCTCTCAAGGCTTGAGGCCAAAAATCAGTTCGACGGCCATTTGGTTTATGGCAGTAAGAAATTCCATACCTCTACCAACCGGAGCACGGCCAAAAAAGATGGCCCTGCAGATGGTAAAATGCACAAAGAACAAGAACTAGTCGTCAAACAAACCCATGAGGAAGCCTATGAGCGCATTGCCGAGTTTTGGGAAGATGTCAATGAGTGCCCGATTTGCGGAAGCCAGGAACGCAGCTTCTTCCTGACACGCTTTGCCCTTGATATTTACCGCTGTGAAGACTGTACGCATCACTACATGCACCCACGGATTAAGTTCGATAAGCTCGTTAGCCTCTACGCACAAGATCAAACGGCTCACCAGATTTATGTCTCTGAATCTCAGGTCAATATCGATATCGTTAAATCCCAATATGGATTGATGCTATTGGATAAGTTAGGTGTTCCTGACCAAGGAAAGATCATGGATTTGGGCTGCGGCTCCGGCAAGTTTTTAGCTACAGCCGCTAAGCACGGTTGGAAAGAGTGCATCGGCGTTGATGCCAACCCGACCTTTAAGGATTTCCACGGTGCCAATGATGACGGCGTGCGCTTCATTTACTCCAGTTTTGAAGAGCTTGATAAACAAGCCATTGGTGAGGATTACAGCGCCATTACGCTATGGAACGTTTTGGAACATTTATATGATTTAAAAGCAATCGTCCGACAAATTCACTCACTTTTGAAAAAAGACGGTTTGTTATTCATCATGGTACCTAACGTGCAATCACTGGCAACGCGCTTAATTCGTGAAAAGTCAGCAACATTTAACTGGAAACATGTGGCACATTTCTCACCGCAGAGTCTTGGAAAACTGATGGAAGATGCAGGTTTTGAAACGGCGCTGATGGAAACGTCAATTTCGGAAATTGAAAATGTCAAAAGCTATATGAATGGCCGCTGGCCTTATAGTGGCTATGGCGATCCTGATGGGAATTTTGACTTTATCACACCACAATATTTGCATGACCGTATGATGGGCAGTCGTTTAATTGGCGTCTTCAGAAAATAGCCCAGAGCCGCTCAATGCCGAAATTTTTATTTTTTTGCCATCGCTTTTTTGAACTCCGTTTTATCGTTGCAACCGGCATACTCGATCATTTGACCGAGCACGGAGAAGTTGCGCTTCTTTTGCCTGAGGACTTGGCCAAAAGCTTTCAGCCGGTTTTAGAAAAAAACAAAAAAATCAAAATTGCTATTTCAAATTATACAGCGCCGGCATCACCTTTCAGGCGTGTGTGGCTTAATTTCTGGGGTGATGTGTTATATCTGGCATTTCCCAATACAGATAAGCGCCCAAACGCAACGGCAGAGTTTCACAGGCAATATTATCGCTCGAGTTCTGCGCTTAAAGAAAAAATCGTTGTCGGTCTTAGCCGTTTGGCATCACGCTTTTCATGGCTTTTAAATATGAGTGTGTGGCTCTACCAAAGCGTTCTTCCCGCGCGTTTTCATGACGATTTATTGCAAAAAGAAAAACCCGACTTGATGATCGGGTGCTCATTTGGCCTGAGTGTCGAGGATGCAGCTTTTCTAAAAGAAGCACGTATCAATAACATCCCCTCGGCAGTACTCGTACAAAGCTGGGATCGCACATCCAATAAAGGTTATCCAACGGTTCGCCCCGATCACGCATTGGTCTGGAATAATATTATGGCCGAAGAGTCTATTGTTAATCTTGGGTTTGCTCCTGATCGGGTGCATGTTGTTGGCTCTCCGTTATGGGATAAACATTTTAAAACGCTAGACCAAAAGCGATCCGAAGAATGGCGTAAGGATCTAGGTATTCAAAAAGACTCAAAAATTTTGTTTTTTGCATGTGGTGGATTTGGTAATCACCCCGCAAATATGATTGTAATTCCTAAGGTTTTTGATTTAGCGGAGGTGCAGCCGTTTTCCGATACGATACATATTGTTTTTCGTATGTATCCGCAGTATTTATCCCCGATTACAAAGAGTGGCGAGGGAAAACGTAAAAAGGATGAAATTGAAAGACTTCTCCGTAAATATAAAAATAGTAAATATATCAGCATCTTGTGCCCAAAAGTTGATTTTGATGGCAAGAACTTTGTTCCAAATGACGAAGATCATGATTATATGACGGAATGTTTGTATCAATGCGATGTTTCGTTATCTCAAGTTTCTTCCCAGATGATCGAGGCCTGTATATTCGATAAGCCTGCGCTTAATATTGAATTCGGCCGTCGGCAGACGGATAAATACGACCTAGAGATTGCCGATTATAAAACGGAGCATCTTTTACGCCTTTACCGCACAGGTGCCATTGACCGTGTTCAAGATCCCGCTGATTTGGAGAAGACGATTGCTATGGCACTTCAAAACCCTGCAGAAAAATCAAAACAAAGACAACAGCTTGTAGATCAGGAAGCGCCTTTGAATAGAGGATCTTCCGCTTCGGAGGCTGCCAGGTGTCTTGCCGGATTGGTGGGGGTAAAAAAAACTGTTCAAACTCGAAAATAAAGTTATGATATCCCCATGAAAAAGAAAATATGCGTTGTCATCACTGCGCGCCCCAGTTATTCGCGTGTCCGTAGCTTATTAAAAGCATTGAGTGAGTATGAAAATGTGCAGGTGCAAATTATTGCAGCTGCATCTTTTATTTCCAATAAGTTCGGCGAGGCAGTTAAAGTTTTGCAAGAAGACGGGTTTAAGCCTGATTGGGTTTTAAATACCCTGCTTGAGGCCGATAGCCTTTTTACGTCCGGCAAATCAACGGGTCTTCAAACAATCGAGCTTTCAACAGCTTTCCAAAACCTGCAGCCAGATATGGTTGTGACAATTGCGGATCGCTATGAAACCATTTCAACGGCAATTGCTGCAACTTACGCCAACATCCCACTTGTGCATCTGCAGGGCGGTGAAGTCACCGGCAATATTGATGAAAAAGTACGCCATGCCATCACAAAAATGGCTGATTTACATTTGGTCTGCACCGAGCGCGCTGCCGAACGCGTGCGTAAATTGGGTGAAAATCCTGATGTGATCTATAATGTCGGGTGCCCATCAATTGATATCGCCAAAGAGGTTTTGGACGAGAAAGAAGCACTCGAGAGCTTTACGCCTTTTGCAAAATATGTTGGTGTCGGTGAAGAAATTGATCCCTCAAAATCCTATCTGGTCGTGATGCAGCACCCCGTGACAACCGAGTTCGGGAAATCTAGAGATCATATGATGGAAACACTGCATGCGGTGAAATCCTTGAATATGCCAACAATTGTAATGTGGCCTAATCCAGATTCAGGGACAGAAGGCACCGCCGAGGGTATCCGTATTTTTCGGGAACTTGAAAAACCCCATCAGTTTTATTTCTTTAAAAATATTCGCCCCGGCGACTTTTTGCGCATGCTCTACCGTTCTAAATGCTTAATTGGTAATTCCAGTGTGGGCATTCGGGAAAGCTCCTATCTAGGGGTTCCGGTTGTAAATATTGGCTCCCGTCAATCAGATCGCGAGCGCGGACCAAATGTGATTGATGTTGATTACAAGCGTGATGAAATTGTACAGGCTATAAAAAAACATTTGGAGCATGGCCTTTATGAAAGCTCCCACATATATGGTGACGGAATGTCCGGAGAAAAAGCCGCAGAAATACTTGTAAAAACGACACCAAAAACGCATAAGCGTCTCACTTATTAATCTGAGGCGGGTTCATATCGTGCGCATTCACTATCTTGCTAGTTCAACACTGATATCGGATAGCGCCAATGCGGTACATGTCATGAAAATGGCTGAATCCCTTACAGAGTTAGGCCATCAAGTCACTTTGCATGGTCTCAAAGGCGAAGGGGAATCGGATGAAGCTGTATTTCATTACTACGGCATAGACCCCGCTCGCCATTTTCAACTCAAACGCCATGATCAGGCACATTTATGGCTCTGCCGTATTTTAATGAACCTCAAAAAGCATCTACCTGTCTTCAAAATTGGTGGGCTAATAAGTTTGATATATGGCCACATTGCCCTGAAACCACAAGTCAAAACCGAAGCAGATATCGCATTTGCACGAAATATGTATTGGCTGCACGCCTTAAGAAAAAATGTGCCTTTTATCTATGAAACGCACAGCCCGCCACAATCATTCATTCATCGCGCGATTGAGAAGAGCCTTTTTGCATCGCCCCAATGCATGGGGATCGTTGTTATCTCCGATAAATTAAAAGAGATTTACCTGCAGGCCTTCCCTGACATTGAGGACAAAATAATCGTTGCCCATGACGCCGCAGAAAACCCTGTAAACGCCGATAATGCTATAAAGAGCGTTTTAGATCGTCCCGTCCAAAATATTGGCTATGTTGGGCACGTTTATCAAGGGCGCGGGATTGATATCATCATTGAAATGGCCAAAGCTCTGCCTGCCTATCGCTTCCACATTGTTGGGGGGCGCGCAGATTTGGTCGAGGAACTTAAAGCACTAAGCCCTGATAATATGATTTATCACGGCCATCGCCCCTATGAAGAGCTCACAGAGTTCTACAAAACATTCGACGTGGTTCTCGCCCCTTATCAGAAAAAAGTGGCGGTACATGGCAATGTCGGCGACACATCGCAATATATGTCGCCCTTGAAAATCTTTGAATATATGGCTTGGGGGTTGCCTATTATATGTTCTGACCTCCCCGTTTTACGAGAGGTTCTAACAGATCAAAAAAACGCGCTCTTGGTCGAACCTGATAGCCCTCAGGACTGGATTAACGCCCTCAAAAGTTTAGGCGAAAATCAAACACTGAAAAAAGATTTATCCATGACAACACGCAACGAGTTCTTGGCCAAATACACTTGGACATCACGCGCACGCGCAATTTTATCGGCTGCTGGTTTCAGTAAGCAATAAATCAAGCTGCTGAATAATATGCGGCAATAAAAAACATGAAGGCAATAAAGACTCTGCCTTTTGGGCTTTAGGCTTTATAGCGATCTTGCCCATAGATTTTAGAAAATCATCCATTGTATCGACAATGCATAAGTACTCAGATTTTGCATGTTTACCGATATCAACAATCCCGCCAGCCTCACGCATCGCAATGGCCGGGACACCACACGCAAAGCCTTCAAGAACAACATTGGGCATCCCTTCCCAACGTGATGGCAAAAGCAAACAATCGGCCTGTGTAGCAATCTGCCAGGGATTGGAGTGATAACCGCGCAAAAACACGTGATCATTCAAATTATGCTGATCAATCAGCGCTTCGAGCGTAGAGCGGAAATCCCCTTCCCCGATGAAGTCAAGTCGCCAAGGCTCCTCAGGCGGTGTTGTCGCCAAGGCCTCAATCAAGCGGTCATAGCCCTTCTCATACGACAGGCGACCAACACACACGAAATACGCTGTTGTCTCACGCCCCTCAAAGCTTTCCAGCGTATCAGGCAATGTTTGATAAATGCGCTGCGTATCTACGGGGTTAAATAAAATTTGGTGGTTACGGATGGGAATTTTAATTTTGTTCTCGAACTCCGCTATGACCTGCGAGCAATTACTGATCACGATATCCGCCTTAGGATACAAAAATTTGTAAATCAGATAACATAATCGCCCCTTCAAACCATATTCTTTGATAATGACACTCGGCAAAGCGGCCTCGCGCACAATCACACGGATATGCGGGAAAAAGATTTTCATCAGCAATGCCAAACCATTGCAATGCACCATCGTGGTGAAAATCACATCAGGCTTATGCTCGCGAATAAAAGCAATAAGCTTAAAAACACTGCTTTTGATAGTGCGGTTTTTGAAAGAATAAAACGGAATTTGCGGATCAATCCATTCCTTGACCGGCCCTTTATCGTTCAACGTCAGGAACAAAGGCTCAAAGCGTTCACGATCCAGATTATTCATCAAGGTGATCAGGATACGCTCGGCTCCACCGGCACACAGAGCCGGCAGCATAAAGAGAACCTTGGTACGATCAGAGTGTTTCATAAACGATGTTTGCCGGTATATCGAGATGTTTCCATGCGCCTTTAATATCGTAGATAATTGTGCGTTTCTTCGGTTTTGCAGGGATCAATGATGCAATATTAGTCATCGTCATATCGACATATGTTTTATGTGATACCGCCAAGGCAACACAATCATAAGACTGGTTTTGTGGCAATGAGGTCAGAATATTGATGCCGTATTCATGTTCGACTTCTTCGGGTATGGCGTGTGGATCATGAACATCAATTCGATACCCTAAGGTGTTGAGTTCGTTGATAATATCTACAACTTTGGTATTGCGCACATCATTGATATTTTCTTTAAATGTAAATCCAAGGATCAAAATTCGGGCATTTTCATGTTTTTCACGGTTTAGAAAATAATCTATTTGCCGGGCAACATATGCACCCATGCTGTCATTGATTTTACGGCCTGCCAAAATAACGTCAGGCTCATGACCTATATCCTGCGCGCTCTTGGCCAGATAATAAGGATCAACACCAATGCAATGTCCCCCGACAAGCCCCGGCGTAAAGGGCAGGAAGTTCCATTTCGTACGGGCAGCTTCAATCACATCATAAGATGAAATCCCCATTTTATTGAGAACCATCGTGATCTCGTTCATAAAGGCGATATTGATATCACGCTGCGCATTTTCAATGGCTTTGGAGGCCTCGGCAGTTTTGATGTTTCGGGCTTTGAAAATATTGCCGTTATTCATTTGGCCATAAAGCTCAACGAGTAGATCGGCGGCAGAATCGGTTTGTGCGGCAACAACTTTGGTAATATTCTCAACGGTATGTTCCTGATCGCCCGGGTTAATGCGTTCAGGTGAATAGCCAAGTATAAAATCCTTACCGCTTTTCAGACCGCTGGCTTTTTCTAATATGGGGCCGCAGATATCCTCGGTCACGCCGGGATAAACAGTGCTTTCATAAACAACGATATTGCCTTTTTTCAACAACCCACCAATCGCGGCAGATGCTTTTTCAACGATCCCTAGATCCGGATTATTGTGTTCATCAATTGGTGTGGGAACTGTGATGATATAAATATCTGCATCTGCAATCGCGTCCAGTTGGTCTGTAAATTGACATGTCGTGGCGCGTAAAACAGCTTGTGAAATTTCGCGGTTGCTGTCCCTGCCCTCGCGCAGATCCGCAACGCGCTGCGTATTGACATCATATCCGACGACAGAGCCATATTTTGCCAAAGCCACGGCCAATGGCATACCAACATAGCCAAGCCCGACGACAGCAATTTTCATGTCTTTTAACACATAATTCATGTGTTTGGTTATAGATGCCCATGGTATGAGTTGCAAGAGCTACGCAACACAAAAAAGGGATGATCCCTAAATTCAAACACATCAGGCACTTTATTTTGTACCGTAGTGATTTTTATACCACGCGATAAAGCGCGGGATACCTTCGCGGATGGTGGTTGTGGGGGCGTAGCCTGTGAGTTTCTGGATCGCGCTGATATCGGCAAATGTTTCTGGAACGTCGCCGGGCTGCAAGGGTTGGAAGTCAATATTGGCTTTTTTACCAAGCTCTTGTTCAATTAAGCGCACAAAATCCATTAATTTTTCACTGCGGTGATTGCCGATATTTAAAACACGTGCAGGCGCTTCATCTCCTTGACGTTCGGGCGGATGATCAAGCGCGCCCAATATGCCTGTGACGATGTCATCAACGTAAGTAAAGTCCCGCTTCATCTCTCCGTTGTTGAAAACAGGGATAGGTTTGCCTTCCAAAATGGCTTTGGTGAAAATAAAGAGCGCCATATCAGGCCGCCCCCATGGGCCATAGACCGTGAAAAAGCGCAGTCCCGTTTGCGGTATATTATAAAGGTGGCTGTAGGTGTAGCTCATCAATTCATCGGCACGCTTGGTCGCGGCATAAAGGGAAATGGGTTTTTCAACCGGATCTTCTACGGCGTAAGGCAGCTTCTTATTGCCACCATATACGGATGAAGAGCTCGCATACACCAGATGTTTAAAGCCTTCCGTGTGGCGGCACATCTCCATAATTGTCAGGTGCCCCATGCAGTTACTGGTCACATAGCTATAAGGATTTTCGAGGGAATAGCGCACACCAGCTTGGGCCGCGAGATGGATAACCTCCTGAAAAGACCCCTGCTCTGCCCATAATTTTTCCATGGCAGCCTTGTCCGAAATATCGGCCTTAACAAAAGTAAACCCATCAAAATTCTGGAGCTGTTGGAGACGCGCTTCTTTTAGTGCGGGATCATAATAATCATTAAGATTATCAACGCCAACCACTCGCCGGCCGGCCTGTAAAAGACGCGTGGCTGTGTGAAAGCCGATAAATCCGGCGGCGCCTGTAACTAAAACAGGTGAATGATCCATGAAAATCCTTTTGGTACTTACGATATTATAATCAGGGGGATAGTCCCAAATTTATGTGCCAAGCACAAGGGAAAAAGCCCCCCTACTCTGCTTTGTTTAGCCGAAAAGTTTTTTGAAAAAGCCTTTATTTTTTTCTTCTTGTAAGGCTTTTTTGAGTGCCTGGTTCTGGCGCAGAATTTTTTGTTCGCGCACTTGCCGGGCTTGTTCGGCCTTTTCTTGATTGAGTAAGCGCTCTTCCAAAGCCTTAAGAGATTTTTCCATCTCCCCTGCCCCGGCTTTTTGGTGGTGTTCAAGCAACATGGTGACCTTGTTATGGCCTTCTTGGGCTTTGGCCAGCGTCTCTTTTAGGTGTTCTATTTGTGATTCCAGAATTTCGCGTTCGCGGTGGTTGGTTTTTTCGAGTAGTAAAATTTGCTCGCGCAGGGCGGAGATTTCAGCTGTGCTCGGGGCATCATTTTGTCTGGATTCGTTTGAAATATTGTCCGATTGGGTCTTCCGGGACTCATTTTCAGGAGTGTTAAGCTCACCATAAACCCGGTGTAGTTCGGCAGTATCAACAACAGTTCTGCCTTTGGCATTCTTTTCTGTGCTAAAGGCGCCGGCCTTTTTATCATTGTAAAGCGTTGTGCGGCTAACCGGCACGAGTTGTTCGGCAACTTTCATTGTGACAAGCATAATTGAACCTTTGTTTTTTTCCAGATGTATTCAACTGTACGCCCTAGTATAACAACGAAGAAGCCCCAAATAAAGCAGTGAACCATACAAAATTGAGCCTAATCACAATAAAATTTAGTCCAAGTTTACCAAGGTGGACGAGATTATATTGTATTCAATGGGATGAAAGTGAACCAAAGTGGACGCACTGTTTGATTAAATCGTTGAAAATAAATAAAAATTATGATCATGGGGTGATATCTTTGTGGACTATTCTGTATTCAAGTAAAGTCTATATGTATCAACTTGTAGTAAGCGGGATTTTTTGGTAGGTTATTTCTATCGAGTCCACCAGTGGGATTCGGTTTTTCTCTAAACCTTTATTCTAAGGAGAAGCATCCTAGGCCTCTATATAGTCACATAAAGAAAAAAGCCACCGTTGGCGCGGCAGCTTTTTAAAATCTAAGATATTCGCTTAAAGCAAATCGATCTAACACCTCCATTTTACTTTTAAGCGAATCGCAATGCAAGCCTAATCTAGGTTTGCAAAGGATTTTT